>CBDTVA010000006.1:0-20835 GCA_965363935.1 uncultured Gammaproteobacteria bacterium
GCTGGTCAGTTAAATAGTTGACTATTCGCCTTCCTCGCGCCTTGGTAGAATGGCATTTCTTGCTCTGATCAGTCATGGTTCCACTCATTTTGAAGCCGAGTATACTTTTAGGATAGTTTTTAAGGTATATCCCTATTGGATAGGATTGAAAAAATTTTGCCAACAATAATATAAAGAGGTATTAATATGTTAAATAACCTAGTAAAATACTCGGATAATGATTTATGCCGGTCAGGAGAGCAATTTAGTTGTATAATCCTGTACTAGCCAAAATTAACTGGATAAATACCTTAGAGGTTGGTAATGAATTTAACTGAAGAAGAAACTATGGATCTAAACAGTGGCCTGAAGGCACTGGAAGACAAACATTTTACCAGAGCTGTTCAACTTTTGTCACCATTAGCTGAAAAAGGCGAACCTGAAGCACAGCATCGTATGGCAGTCATGTACCAAAATGGTCTGGGGGTGCATCGTAATGAAACGGCAGCGGCATTATGGATGAAAATGTCTGCGGATCAGGGTTATGAACTGGCCTGGCATGGTATGGGCTTTATGTTTATGGAAGGCGAAGGTGTGGAAAAAAACGCCGATGAAGCGGTAAAATGGTTTACCAAAGGTGCGGAGGCAGGATTAATTGGTTCGATGTCCACATTGGCGATGATGTATAAAGAAGGCAATGGTGTAGAAAAGAATCCTGAAGAGGCGGATCGTCTGTTAAAAATGGCTGGCTTTTAGAGAGAATTGAATGAGAGCTTCACAATTATTTGTTGTATTAGATCAAGAGTTTAAAGGTGCACAAACGGGTCATCATACTCCGGTAATGATCTGGGGGCCGCCTGGAGTGGGGAAGTCACAGTTAGTCAGTCAGGTTTCGCAAAAACATGGGCGGACGCTGATAGACATTCGTCTTTCCCAGATGGAACCCAGTGATTTACGGGGTATCCCGTTTAAAGATGGCGATAAGGTTGAATGGGCCGTCCCATCCATGCTGCCGGATGCTCAAAAACATGGTGAGGAGGGCATTTTGTTTCTCGATGAAATTACCTCTGCTCCCCCCAGTGTGTCAGCTGCAGCCTATCAGCTGATTTTGGATCGCCGTCTGGGTGATTACCAGATCCCTGATGGCTGGGCTATTTTTGCCGCCGGTAATCGTCAGGGTGACCGGGGCGTAACCTATAGCATGCCGGCTCCTCTGGCCAATCGTTTTTCCCATTACGAAATTGATATTAATCTCGATGACTGGGTAGCCTGGGCGTATAAGAATGCCATTGATGAGCGAATTATTGCTTTTCTGCGTTTCCGGCCGGATCTGTTATTTGATTTTGATCCCACGCACAATCCGGTGGCTTTCCCTTCACCTAGAACCTGGGAGTTTGTGCACAATGCCTTGAACAAGTTTATGGATCATCCAGAGCTGTTTCTCGGCGCACTGCAATCCTGTGTCGGACCAGCAGCCGGTATTGAGTTGAATGCATTTATTGCTAACCTTGATCAAATGCCTGATCTGGATGCTATTGTAAATGGTGAAAATGTACCAACGCCAACAGAAATCGATCTGCAATATGCAGTTGCTTCAGCCCTGGTTGGGCGGGCGATTCGTGCCAGAGGCAGTGATGAAGCAGACAGGACCTACACCAATATTCTGAAATACGCATCCAGTTTCCGACAGAAAGAAATGGGTGTCATGCTGGTTTCAGATATGCATCGTGCCATTGGTGAAGAGCTGTTTGCCGTAGATGAATTTGCTAACTGGGCAGATGCCATAGCCGACATTATGCTGTATGGATGAAGTAATAGAAAACAAACTCAGTTCTGCACGAACCCGGCTCATTCTAGATAAGCCGTTTCTGGGTGCGCTGGTACTCCGTTTACCCCTTGTTGAAGCCGATCCGTCATGGTGTAAAAGCACTGCTACGGATATGAAGAAACTGTATGTTAATCCACAATATATTCAGCAGCTGACTGTTGAAGAGACCCAGTTTGCCCTGGCGCATGAGGCCTTGCATTGTGCTTTGTCACATTTTGCCCGTCGTTTACACCGGGTGAAACATCGTTGGGATATGGCCTGTGACTATGCCATCAATCCCATTTTGATTGAGGAGGGTTTAAAGCCACCACCGCATACCCTGTATCTGCGGGAATACTTTGGTATGACGGCCGAAGAAATTTATCCAACCCTGATTGACAATGAGAACGATGCCTCCAATGAACTGGGGCAAAATAATGATCAGGGTAATAGCGAGCAGGGTGAACAGTCCGATCAGGGAGAAGCTAAAGATACTGAAAACCAGAAACTTGATCGTGAACAGCAAGAGGATGGTGAGCGAGGCAAAGGGCAAACGGGTGAGGGTAAGGAATCGGAGCAAGGTTCTGGTGACAGCCTGCAAAAAGAGCCGCCGCCAACCCCTAATAATGATGAAATCCAGAGTCTGACGACGCAATGGCAGCAGCGCCTGGCCGGTGCAGCACAGCAGGCTCTTCAGGCAGGCAAACTCAGTCAGTCCATGGCTCGACTGGTGGATCATTTACTGCAGCCGCAACTGCCCTGGCGTATGTTGCTGGCGCGCTATATGAGTGCAACAGCCAGAGAGGACTATAGTTATACCAGGCCTTCCAGTCGTCGTGGCGAACCGGCTATTTATCCCCGCCTGCGCAGTCATATGGTCAGCATCGTGGTGGCACTGGATATCAGCGGTTCTATTGCAACCAGAGAAATCAGGGAATTTCTTTCTGAAGTGGACCAGATCAAGGCTCAGGTGCGTGCCCATATCGTTCTGCATGCCTGTGATACGCAAGTGAGCGATGAAGGTCCCTGGCAATTTGAACCCTGGGATGAACTGAAATTACCTGTCAAACTCACAGGTGGCGGCGGTACCCGATTCACTCCGGTTTTTGACTGGGTTGAAAAACAGGAGATGCGCCCCGATCTGTTAGTGTACTTTACCGATGCAGAAGGCGAATTTCCTGAGCAGGAAGCCCAATACCCGGTAATTTGGCTGGTAAAAGGCAAAGCACCAGTCCCCTGGGGACAGAGAATTCAGCTTAATTGATATTAGGCTGTATCGGTAAGATGGACTGCACGCCCTTCACACGGATAAATACTCAGCAGTTACTTTTTTAATGCTTTTCCAGTACTACCTGAAGCAGATAATAGACAAATTTATTATTGATAAACATATGCCCTTATCCAACGAAGACAGTCTGAGATTAAATGTATTGCTGGCACAAAAGGTCAGTGCAATTCGAATTGATGAAGGAAAACTGATTGTTTATGCGCTGACCCAAAAGGGTGTGGCAAAAATACAGCTCAGTCCGACAGCAAGAAATGATAAATATATTAAAGAGGTGAAGGATTTTCTTTCCACCAGGGCACTTGGGACTCCCGGCGGCTTTCCCATGTATATTTCCCGCTGGAATCGTATGGGTGATCTGCGTAATAACAATCTGAACAAGCTGCTATTGCTGGGTGAGGAAGAAGCAGTCATTGCGGTAGTGAATAACAGGAAATTGACAGCTGGTTTAGCCAGAAGTGCCTGGTGGGTCGTACAATCAGCTGATAATGCTCGTAGTATGCTGGCTAATGAAAAGGTACTTCAGGCGGATATTGGTCATGAGCTGGCCACGTTCCTGATAGAATTTTTACCCTATGAAGAAGATCCTCTGAAAATGCTCATCAGTACACGACTGGTATTACAACCCGGACTGATTTCAAATGATGAGATCATGATTTTATGGAAAAAAGCCAAGAGTAAGAACACCCTGTACGTTGGATTTTTAGAAATACGCCCTGATGAATTACCGGAACAGGCTTCTGAACATGCCAGTTATCAGCAAACCAGAGACAGGTTGTCTGATTTGCTGGCAGCTAAAAACCCTTATGCTATTGCTTTGTGCAAATTACTGAGCGCTCCGGGGCAAACATTTCTGCAAACTGCTGAGGCAGCTTTCAAGCGCCCGGCCGACTATGATGTGGTGGGTGCCCTGATTGAGTCGATCAGGCGATATGTTTTTGTGGATCACCCTGAAGCCGGTCAAAGTAAGCAGGAATATCAGCTGGGGCTAAATCTCAAGGGTGAAATACAAACGGATATTAATGATGTTGTGGCGATGGCAAATGACATTTATCATGAACAAAATGAACTTTTCTGCAGTGAAGAATTAAAAGCCATTCAGACTGCAGTACCTGAACTGTCAGCACAATTAAAGGCAATACTGAGTTTGGCCCGAACTCCGCAAACAGTTCTGGCTCCCACCATTGCCAAAAGTACGGCAGTTGGAACTTTGATGAGAAAGAAACTCAAGCCGGTGTTTGAGCCGATTTTAATGAACTTGAAAGTCTTGCAGACTTTTTAAGCAATTTCCTCAGCATTGCAATAGTGGTTATGATATAATTATTGGTTAATATACTTATGCGCGATCACTATTCATTTTATGCTCTTGATCATAGCTTCTTAATCTATAGAGAAGGTTGTTTAAAAAAGGTGAAACTATGGCTCATGTAAGAATGTATTGCTCAGATGACTGTCCTTTTTGCAAAAATGCGGAGAAGCTGCTGTTGTCAAAAGGGATTGATATAGAAAAAATAAATATCCTGGATGAGCCCGAAAAATTTGCTCAAGTGGTAGCGGAAATTAGCAGTGACAGCGTGCCGCAAATTTTTATCGATGGCAAACACATAGGTGGTTTTGATGATATTTCTGAACTGGATATGGATGATGAACTGGACCCGATGCTGGGGCTATAAAAAGAAATAATTTGCTTCAAGTGAAAGTAAAGTATATATACGCAGGTTTTTTAAAGGGTAAGAGGTAAGAGGTAAGTGGACTTTTTTCCAATTTTCATGAACATAAAACGTCGTCAGTGTGTAGTTGTCGGCGGCGGCAGAGTGGCCGCGCGAAAAATTGCACTGTTACTCAAAGCAGAGGCTCAGGTGCAGGTGATTGCCCCGGAGTTGTGTGGTGAAGTCAATGAGATGGCTCAGACTGGCGCCATTAAACATATTGCCCGCCTGTTTGACGAAAATGATATCTGTGGCAGTGGTGCCTGTGACATTGTACTGGTGATTGCTGCAACCAGTGATCCAGAGACTAATCGACGTATTTCTGAATTGGCAAAAGCCCGTTCCATGCCCGTCAATGTAGTGGATCAGCCGCATTTGTGCAGTTTTATTATGCCATCCATTGTGGATCGTTCTCCTATTCAAATTGCCATTTCCACCGGCGGCAGTTCACCGGTTCTGGCTCGATTGTTACGGACTCGTCTGGAGAGTTATATCCCGGCGGCTTATGGCAAGCTGGCGCAGTTGGTGAGTGATTTTCGAACAAAGGTCATTGAAAAATTTCCAAAATCCGAACAGCGCCGCCATTTCTGGGAAGTGATTCTGGAAGGTCGAGTAACTGAGTTATTGTTTCAAGGTAATGATCATGCGGCCAGACAGGCTTTGCAGCGTGCTCTGGATGATAATTTTGCTGAACAATCCGGAGAGGTGTATCTGGTAGGAGCCGGGCCGGGTGACCCGGATTTACTTACATTCAAAGCCTTACGACTGATGCAGCGTGCGGATGTTGTTGTTTATGATCGGCTGGTGTCCCAGGGTATTCTGGATCTGGTTCGTCGGGATGCAGAGCTGGTCTATGTGGGCAAAGAACGAAATAATCATGCCGTACCACAGGAAAATATTAATCAGTGTCTGGTGCGTTATGCTAAGGAAGGCAAACGGGTGTTACGTCTGAAGGGCGGTGATCCGTTTATTTTTGGGCGCGGTGGTGAAGAGATTGAAACCCTGAAAGAAAATAATGTGAATTTCCAGGTTGTACCGGGAATTACGGCGGCGGCCGGTTGTTCCAGTTATGGAGGTATTCCATTAACCCATCGTGATTATGCCCAGTCCTGTGTGTTTGTCACGGGACATTTAAAAGACGGTAGCGTTAACCTGAACTGGAAAGCATTGGCACATACTAATCAGACCGTGGTGTTTTATATGGGCTTAAAGGCCGTGAAAGTGATCCATAAACAACTGGTTGCCAATGGCTTAAGTGATGAAACACCCGCTGCTCTGGTTGAACAGGGTACCACTGAAAACCAGCGTGTGCATGTGGGCACTCTGGCAAATCTGGCTGATATTATTGAGCGGGAGAAGGTTAAACCTCCTACTCTGATTATTGTCGGTGAAGTTGTAACCCTGCACGATAAACTAAAATGGTTTAATCCAACCAGTGAACGAACCAGCGCATTTCAAAGCGCACGTGGGCGCAGGAAATAAGGGCAGCCTTAAAAAAACACACTGGCCGTTATGTATATGGAAAACAGCACGCCCATAAACGCAAGACCAAGGGTGCTCATAAAAAGATAAATTTCTTGCATTGCGGCTATAACCCTCTAAGTAAGTGATGAGTATATGGCTAAAACATTTTATTGTTAATGGTAACTATAATTTTTTTCGCTTAAAAAATATGCAGGACTAATCTGATTTTGTTGTAAGACTTTGATGTGGCAATTGTAGGATTAGTTTCAATAAAGACAATCAACAGGTATAAATATTATGGATTTTAATTCGCTGTCCAAAGAACAACAAATTATGGTCGCTATGCGTAAAACCCTGGCCAATATTGTTAAAGATACAACCCCTGAACCAGGCATGATACATCCCCTGTCCAAAGCGACTGTGGACGATGTCCGGGCGTGTTTTGCGCTAATTTCTGCAAGGGAAAAAGAACTTATGGAAGCAATGGGCGTGGAAAACAAAGCTCGTCCGCATTTTACTGATGAGATAAAAACGGCTGATGTGGTGAAGTTTCACAAACCGGAATGATGTCTGTCGCTAGCGCTAATGTGTCAGTCTGATACATTAGCGCTTTTTTCCGCGTTTACGTTCCGGTAGTTTGAAATTAATTATTGATTTGACGACTTCATTGTAAGGAATAGAGTCCAGACTCCGGTACAGTGCTACAGCTTCATTGACCGTGGCAAAAATATTCTGTATGGGGGCATGTTTTTGTGCCTGCTCGCCAAATTTTGCGTCATCATCCAGCAGGACGTCTGTTTGAGTCGGGTTTTTATTATCCAGTAATTGTTGTAATCCGAATAAACCTCCCACTTGAACCTTTATCTCTTTTGCATGTGGCAACGGCCCTTCAACCTGAGTGATCTGCAAGGAAAAACGGGCATTGGTTCGCAGTCGATCCAGCAATTGCAGACACTGCTTCTGGGCATTCTCAGAGTTGCAGGCAAAAGCTTCACGTTCTGCCAGAAATAATTTTTTAGCCTGCTCGCAGTTGCCATATCGCAGTAGTAATAGTTTTTCGAAATAGCACCGGGTCGGGTTCATTTCCCGGTAGGTTGAGCGGTACTGGTCTTCATCCATAGCAATCTACCAAACAAGATAGCATGTTAATAGCTTATTTTTCCCATTCTTTGACAATGGGTTGCTCACGAAATTCGGAGAGCTTTTCTTCAGCATCCAGAGCGTTGTCGGCAAAAATTACCTTGAAGGTATCCTGAGGATCGCTGTCCGGATCCTGACGTAATTCCCTGGCATAGTTGCGTGCTTCTTTATAATTTTCAAATTGCTCCAGAAGTTCCATAGGTTTGACCAAATTGGCAACAGTGGGTGAAATTTTATAAACGTAATAGGCGGCCATTAGAGGGATCCTGCTAAATTAAAGGTGTTATTGCAAATTAAAGTCATATTTTAGCATGTTATCTGGAAAACATTACTATAGCTCACTTACTAAAAGATAAGCAGAACTTAAAAAAAAGAAAAGTGAATAAACTGTCCAGATGAACTGGATAAGTACCTGGACGAAATAAAATTTCTAAGGTACTAAACGCTCCTGCCGGAATTAGAGGAGGAAAGGAACATTATATTGCAGTCATTCACTTTCTGCTCAAAGGAGCCAAAAACTTAATTTCGAACTGTCCGTGATTGGATTAGCTCATTCGCAAAAGCAAACCAGTTATGCAAAAATTAAATTGTAGCCATATTAGACAATAACCAACTAAAATAGTCAAGTAATGCTGCAAGAAATTTATCTGTGGAGTCAGTATGTCAGCATTTATGGGGTTTAGTCGGGAAGCCATTGAATTTCTGGAACAAATTAAGCGAAACAATAATAAACAATGGTTTGATGCACATTATGATTTTTATCATAAAGAAATCCTGGAAAAATCCAGAGATCTGGTTGAAGCTATGGGCGAACAGTTGCAGTTGCTTGCACCGAAAATAAATATTGTTCCCAAAGTGAATGGCTCAATTTATCGATTTGCCAGGGATGCCCGATTTAGCAAGGATAAGACGCCCTACAAGACTCATTTATCCTATTTGTTCTGGCAGGGGACTTTAAAACGTACCCGCTGTCCAGGGTTTTATCTTGCGATTCAACCCGAGTATGTTCAGATAGGTGTAGGGATCAATCATTTTACTCCCGAATACTTACAAGCCTGGAGACAGCAATGTGCTCATCCTGATAAAGCTAAAAATATTCGGGCGATAGTTGACACTCTGGCGCAATCCGGCGTGCTGTTTCATGGTGAACAATTGAAACGAATGCCAACGGCATTCCCCGGGTATAAGAATCCTGAGGCACTTCTGAATCAGGATCTAATCCGTTATAAGGGATTCAAATGCTGGTATCAGCTGCCACTTCCTGAGCAGGTTTATAGTGCGGATTTTATTCAATTTTGTTTTGCCTATTACCAGCATTTATTACCACTGTTTGAATGGATGGTTGCAATATTGTCTGGCTTCACCATTGAAACAGATTTTTCCAGGCAATAATATAGTGACCTTGCTTCGCTTCTCTGGTGTCCTGCTTTTCTGTTTTCCGGCGTTGTTGACGGTGTTTTTATCCTGTCAAAATAGTTATTTGCGGGAATTTGTCACAGATTACAAAATTTATTGTTCCGGCCTACAGACGTGGTCTCTATTGCTTGTTATGATAGTGTCAAATAATTGAAATATATCAGAGGTTTTTACAAAAAAGCGTGGTTTGGAATCACTGCTTAATTTATGGAAAAAATTATGGACAGGTTAATGAAAACCATTATCACAGGTGTTTTTTTACTGTCGGCCAGTGTTCTGCTCGCAGATGATATCAGCCAGTATGGACTGGGTGCTGAGGGTTCGACTCACTTGTCTGTAAACCGCGGGGCAGTGGATTTTGAAAAAGAGTATAACGGTCTTCCTGTTGACCAAAACAAAGAAAATGACTCAATAACACCCGGATTAAAAATTGATATAGACTATCAGAACAAAACTGCGGATTTTACTTCACCTCATCACAGTTTTAATACAGGTCTGAATCACAAGCTTAATAATACCAGTAATGAATTCAAGACACGGATGGGTTATCGTTTTGATTATTTAGCTCCTGCCGCATCATTTAATTATAGTCCCGACTCTTATGGGTTTGGCGAGTATTATAATTACCAATTAGGTGTTGCTGTACCCGTAAATGATATTTTTTCACTTGAAACGAGTTATGGCTGGAATCAATTTGACAAAAACGCTGAACAAGGGGGCATCAATAATTATCAGGATTGGAGTATCGGTGTTTCCACTTCCTATAAAGGCGTTAAATTAAAAATGGATTATATTGACATCAATGCCAGTGAAAATTCTGAAGAATGCGGCAAAACATTTCCCTGTGAGGGTAAGGCTGTTTTTAGTATCATAAAAAACTTTTAGTTGGGCTATAGGCTTATATTGGGCTAAAGGCTTCTAATTATTTTCCTCATTTATACCCAAGCTGGCTTATAACCCTTCACTTAGCAAAGAGGGTTTACCAGGATAATCTCCCTGTCCATAAGTTATTCCAATTCGTCTCAGTTCTGCAACAGCTTCTTGTGTTTACAATAATATTAGAGTTTGCTAAATTACCTATTTTGCGAACAATCAGTATGCAACTGATTTATTCAGGATGACGGCTATTAATCATTCTTTTGACTCTTTAGAGAAGTGTAATCTTCTATGCTGGATTATTTTTTTTACGCCTATCTGCTGTGGTGTTTTATCCGGGGGATTATGAGAGGGGCGGGTAAAGAGGTGGAAGGCCTGCTTTTCTCACTGCTTATACTGGGCGCATTGTTAGGCTTGTTTGTTTTTTCTCAATTATCAGGTTTTATAAAAACGACACTGCAAATGACGTTGTCAGATTCCGGGTTTCTTATTTCTATAACCAGCTTTGTGTTAGCCATAATTATTTTTTTCATGTTACGAAATAAGATATCCGGGTATATTGATGCTCAATTCTCCACAAACACCTCCCGTAAAGGAGGTGCATTACTTGGACTTGTTCGCGGATCTGTGGTGATCAGTATTATGGTAATTTTATTAAACTATGCTCCCTTTGGTTTGTTTAAAAACACGCTTGATAATTCATTTGTGGCCAGGCAGATAATTACCCTGGCTGGAGAAGGCAAGAAATAACACAGAGTTGAAAAAAATAGCTGTAGACGAGTAATATAACAACAATTTTCGGACGAACACTATTCAAACAGCATAGCCAGTAAGGCACTGCGTTTTTCAGCGGATAACTTTCGCAGGACGACATAATCAACATGCTGTTCTGGTTGTTTGGGATTGAGACGAATGGCCCATAGGGGATCAATGCTATTGGGCAACATAGAATATCGTATATCACCAATCAGGCTGTGATCATCAGGGCTCAAAGCGATATAGCCGTCGGAAAACCATCTGAAGCGTTCCACATCTCTGGACTGAACCGGACTCAGTTCGCTGGTGCTTACAGGAGAAAGTTTGGCCAGTGACTCACCTGGAAAATATACCGGTTCGATGCCAAGTCTTACGGCATCCACATAATAAAAACCATCGTGTTCATAAATGAGTTTCCACATCAGTAGATTTCCGAAGGTAGGTTTTACAGTAATGCGTTCTGTAATATGACCTCGCTCGTTAGCAATATTTGCGACGGCGATTAGAGCCCGGTTATGCTGGATTTGTCCCAGGAAAAGATAACACACTAAGTACATCAATGCCGCTCTGGCAAAAAAACGTTTATTTTTGACAGCACCCAAAAGGATCAAAATAAGAACGGGTAATGTGAACAAGGGATCTACGACAGAAATAATATCCCATGCGATACGGACATCAGAAAAAGGCCAGAACAATTGAGTGCCATAAGAAGTACAGGCATCTAATAAACCATGTGTTCCATAACCCAGACAGCTAAATAAAAAAAGCCTGGCAAAGCTGATTTTCTTTTTAAGAAATGGATACAGCAACAGGGCGCACAACAGGCCGCCTACGGGAATAAATAAAAAAGAATGGGTAAACTGGCGATGAAATTCTAAAAACATCAGTGGATCGGTTTGTGAGCGAAATAGCACATCAATGTCCGCTGCCATACCAGCCAAAGCGCCAGCTAAACAGGCTATTATCTGACTGTTTTTCTTTTCTGTTACTGCTTGTGTCAGTGTCGCACCGACAACTGCCTGGGAAATTGGATCCATAAACAGGATTTTATCGTTTTCTGACCATTAAGGCTAATTTTTTTTGGCAGTTGTAATCGTTTCGTAAACGGCAGCACTAATAACAATCAATCCACCCGCTATGGTTTTCCAGTCAGGCAGTTCAGTCAGAAATAGTGCAGCGAATAACGTGCCATATAGAACCTGCATACAGCCAATTAACCCTACTGTTTTTGCTTTAAGATGTAACAGACTATGGGCAAATAATGTATGTGGCAAGGCAGTAAAAATAATACCCAGCAGTATTAGCTGCAACCATTGCTGTGAACTGATCTCGATAATAATCTGGCTAGAAAAGGGTAACAGTAAAAAAATAATGCACAAAGTCTGATAAAACAGGGCGTGTCGTGCAGGATAGGCTTTAAAATAGCGACCGTGAATAATATTGCGCATGGCAAATAAAAGTGCGGAGAGTACCCCCCAGAGAACACCTTGTGTAGTCTGATTATTGATAACAAATTCAGGAACCAGTAAATAAATACCCATTAAAACTACAAATGCACTGATAATATCCTTAATATGAGGTCGTTCCCCATGAAAAAAGGGTTCCAGAAAAACAATAATAACGGGGTAGGTATAAAGTGCAATAATACCAATGGCGACTGATGATACCTGCATAGCATGGAAATAGGTCACCCAGTGAGTACCAAGGAAAAGCCCCAGCAAAATAGCAATAAAGTAATCACGTCTACAGGTAAGGAGTAAACTTTCTTTAAGTAAGATTATATAAATTGCTATGGACAGGGCCGCAAAAATACTGCGTAGAAGTGTTATTTCAATCGCACTTAAGCTAATTAATTTTGAAAATAGAGCTGTCAGGCCAAAAATTAATACCGAGGCATGAACTGAGAGCAGTCCTTCCCGATGGCTAGTCATAAATGTTCTCAATCGCAATTGCCTCAAACATATTTATTTAGGATTATCAAGAGTTATAACTTTTATTGCATAAATAATATTATTTAACTTTAATCCAATATGGCTATAACAATTTTTAAAAACCACTCTTGGAGAAAAAGTAGATGAACAATCTTTATAGACAGTTTTTTTAAATGCACATTGGCAGTGCAATTTTAAATAGGTGTGCTTTTTTTGATCACTTTAATATCATTTTAAATAGAAGAGCTTATATTATACAGGCGCTATTTTCATGAAACTCCCAATGTCCTTAGGAATTTGTAAATATGGCATATAATTTGCGTTTTAAATAAATATATAACTAAAAAAACAAAGCAGTCAAATACTCTTACGATAGAAGAAAAACAAATAAACAGTTCAAACAAAAACGACCCCGTCATTGTTATAGAAACCGACCTGTTGGTGTCATATTTGTGTCATAATTTTTGGTTACTATAATACACTTTTTGTTGATTAGAAAATTTGCTGTAAATAGACAAAGATTAACTAGACTAATTTTTAAATCAGTCTATATTAATACATGAGTACGCATCAATATAACAATATGGGGATTTATTGTTGGACACCAAAAGTGAGCTAAAACATAAAGTACGAGATCAAGCGGTGCTATTTCTGACTCTGTTGCTTTTTTGGATAATGCTAAACGGAACATTGGCAGCTGAGAATATCAGCATTGGAATTCTGGTGTCGCTTAGCATAACCTTTCTGTTTCGCAATGGCCTTTCGTTTTTTACCGAGTTTCGTGTTACACCACAGGCCTTTGTGGCGGGCGTGTTTTATTACGGTTATTTCTTCAAGGAACTGGTTAAGTCAAACTTCAAGCTTGCCGCTATTGTCCTCTCACCTTCACTGCCAATTAAACCGGGTATCGTCAAGGTGCGTACCAGACTAAAGAGCAGAATGGGGAGGCTGATGCTTGCTAATTCAATAACACTCACCCCTGGAACGCTGACTGTTGAACTTGACGGTGAGTGGTTATACGTTCACTGGGTTACAGTGGAAACAACGGACATTGATGAGGCGACGAAGCTGATTGTTGCCGGTTTCGAATCCTATCTTGAGGTGATGTATGGTTGAAGCACTCATTATTCTTGCCGCTACGCTTGCCGGATTGGCATTTCTGCTTGCTCTTGGCCGCTTTATTAAGGGCCCCTCAGCAGCTGACCGTGTTGTTTCCTTTGATGTATTAACCATCGTCTCAATTACGTTCATTGTGCTGAGTGCCCTGGTCGAAGGGCGAGGAATATACCTTGATGTGGCTCTTGTTTATGCTTTACTCTCCTTTCTCGGTGTGATTGCTGTTGCTCTTTATCTAGAGGGAAGATTCTGATGGAATTATTATTGGATTTAATAGGTGGATTGCTACTGGTTGCCGGCGCTGCTTTTCTGTTATTTGGCGGACTGGGTCTGGTACGCATGCCCGATTTGTACAACCGCATTCAGGCAGGCACTAAAACGACGACACTGGGAACCTTGATGACCCTTGCCGGTGTGGCTTTTTTACATCCGGAATGGGGGCTGAAACTATTCCTGATTGGTGTATTCCTGCTGTTCACCAATCCACTTTCATCGCAAATACTTTCCCGGGCGGCTCATCGTAGTGGTGTGGAGAAATGTCCAGAAACGACGGTCGATCGACTTGCTGAAGACCTTGCCGAAGCTCTTTCCGAACCTCTTGGCAAAGAAAAAGGAGAGAAATCATGAATACACTGATGCTGGTAATGAGCTTGCTGTTCGCTGCCGCCATGATCGGGGTGGCACTTGTTGCAATACGTGTGGAACGTCTGTCAATGGCAATACTTGCTGCAGGTCTAGTGAGTTTGCTCGCATCTGTAATGTTTCTGTTTTTAGCGGCCCCGGATGTCGCGATGACAGAAGCTGCTATCGGCAGCGGCTTAACTACTTTCCTGTTCTTCTTTGTTCTTGGTCGAGTGCGGGGAGATAAACATGATTAAACGTTTTTTAGTACTTATATTTCTGTTCGGGCTTGGCGGTATTTTTGCCACTCTTCTGCTGGGATATACACCCGATAACGAATTGAATCTTACTGCTCGTTACTATGCTGAGCATACTGCTCAGGATATCGGTGCTGCGAATATTGTTACAGCTATTATCGTTACTTACCGTGGACTCGATACCCTTGGTGAAGTGACGGTGTTGTTTCTGACTGCGGCCATTGTCGGCCTCTTATTAACAAGACGTTTGGTGCGGGAGGATCGGCAGGGCAATCCACTAAAGAGAAAATTATCCCAGTCGGGTGAGCTGTTGACTATTGGCAGTCTTCTCCTTGTGCCATTGATTCTGCTGCTGGGAGCCTACGTCTTCATTAACGGCCATCTCACTCCCGGAGGCGGTTTCCAGGGCGGGGCTATAGTTGCTTCGGCAATTCTACTGATGTTACTCGCTGACCCCTTGCATCGCTTTAGTCATCGGCTTATTTCCGCTGTTGAGTCCATATCCGGGCTGTTTTTTATTAGCATTGGTGTACTGGGTATTTTCTTTGCTGGCGGCTTCCTCGATAACCGCATTTTGCCTATTGGTGAACTGGGTTCGCTCTTTTCTGCCGGTGCAATACCTGTTATTTACTCCTTTGTGGGTCTCAAAGTGGGTGCCGAATTTAGTTCGATGCTGGTCAATCTTTCCGAAACGGAGGATTCATAATGGTCTATATTGCAATGGTGACGGGTTTTATCCTTATCCTTATAGGGTTGTACGGTGCTTTGACCAATACCAACATTCTTCGCATGATTGTTTCATTTAGTATCGCCAATACCGGGGTTAACATTGTTCTGGTTGGTGTAGGTTACATGCACGGTCGTACGGCGCCCATACTGAACGAAGCCGTCCCGGTAACAGAGGCCGCTGCACGTATCATTGATCCTGTACCACAAGCGCTGGTGCTGACAGCCATTGTTATCGGCTTAGGAATAACAACCCTGATGCTCACCTACGCCTACAAGCTTTACGAAATGAAAAGAACACTCGATATCGCCAAGTTTTCGGAGTTGAAATGGTAAACGCTATTTTTATTATAATAACGGGACTGGGTGCAGCATTTCTGCAGGGGCTTTTACCGGAATCCTGGCGAAAAACTGCCTATGCCGTGACGCTTGCAGCTCTTGCCTATATGGCATGGATAGCGGCTGGCTGGCTTTGGTCCTTTGCGATTGACCCCAGAACTGCCGTCGAAATATTCACAGCTGGCAGCAGTCCCCCCTTTGCTATTAATTTGCGTATCGGGATTGTTGAGGCAAGCCTGGTCCTGCTGGTTATATTGACCTGTCTGCTTTCGGCACTCTATATGAAACAGACATTGCTCAGACTGGGGCGCCGGGCAATGTCTGTGTTACTCGTCTTTAGTATGGCCTTGTGCGGCATTATTCTCACTCGAGATGTCTTTAATTTATTCGTTTTTTTCGAGCTTACGGTAATTGCGACGGCGGGTCTTGTGCTGCTTTCGGAAGACAAAAGGGCTCTGGCTGCCGGTTTTAAATATCTGATTATTTCTCAGGTGGTTTCAATTTTACTATTGATAGGTATTATCTTTGCCTATCATGTTACAGGGACATTAAATATTGATGGCATGGCGGACGGTTCGCCGGGTGTGCTCAAAGGTGCTGCCTCACTGGCTTTCTTCCTCATGATTATGGCTATTATCACCGAACTAAAACCGTTTCCGGCTAATGGCTGGGCTCTGGATATTTATGAATCGGCACATCCTGCGTTTGCGGCTCTCTTTTCTGCCGCAATGGCCGGAGCTGCTGCTCTCTACGCGGTGGAAAAACTATTGCTTATCGGTGGTTCAGAATGGCTTCCGGTAGTCACCGGTATTGGACTTGTCAGCTTTGTTTTTGCCAATCTGCTGGCCCTGTCACAAAGCAATGATCGCCGTACCCTTGGTTACTCGTCTGTCGGTCAGGTCGGTCTGATTCTTGTTGTTCTGGGTCAGCGCGACATCCTCGGTGACAGCTATCTTTTCGTTGCCGGTGGTATTCTGCTCTCCCATGCGGTCGCCAAAGCGGGACTCTACTGGCTTTCCGGACTGATTAGCCAGCGTGATTTGTCCTCATGGAGTGTTCTGCGTGAGCATCCACTGCTTATTTTCGCCTTTGTCAGTTTTATTGCCATGTTGAGCGGCTTGCCGCCATTTCCAGGTTTTTATGCAAAGTGGGAGTTGATTGGTGCGTTGGCAGGCGAAGGTCGTCTCTGGATATTAGGGCTAATTCTTTTTAGTGCTCTGCTTGAGGCCAGTTATTTGTTTCGCTGGTTTGGTTACATTCTTAAGCGGGAAAAAGATAATCAGGAAAAAGGCAAAGAAGAAGAAAACAGTCAAGTTACCTTCTTTCCACTACTCAAATTGGCAGTGGTGTTTACTACCGCAGCCATTGGTTGGGCACTGGCTTACCTCTGGGGCGAACTCTCTGTGAATGGCAATCTTCTGTATAGCCTACCGCTACTTTTTGCTCTGAGCTTTTTATTATTGGAGTGGTTGCCGGCATGGGTTAAGAACAGCCTGGCCATTGTGGCTATGGTGGCTTATTTTATTGTCAGTTATCCGGGCTACAATCCACTACAACTCATTTTTGCCGCTATTTTTCTGCTTGGCGGCGCCATTATTTTGTTAGCAAGTTATCATGCTCATGGCAGACGAGTCGGTTTTTATCCCTCTGCGATGCTCATGTTTTCCGGATTGGCATTGCTGGTTGTCGCTGAGGATTCATTTCATTTCTTTGCCGCCTGGGAACTGTTGACCGTTGGTTCTTATTTTCTGATTTTACGCGGTAAACACTCAGAATCTCATGCACTGTCCTATATTATATTCTCGCTTGGTGGTGCGTTTCTTATTCTGGCCGGTTTTGCACTGGCCGCACAGGGTGCAAAACTCTATAGTCTGGAATCACTCAGTCAGTTAGCAACACCCTTTGCACCATGGGTATTCCTGCTGCTGGCGATTGGCTTTATGAGCAAAACCGCAGTAATGGGTCTGCATATCTGGCTTCCCGGAGCTCATGCTGAAGCCGAAACGGATGTCTCACCCATGGTCTCTGGAATCCTTCTCAAAGCAGGACTGTTCGGTCTTTTTATATTACTGATGTACATGGGTAAACAGCAACTTTATGGTATTGAACTGACGCATCTGATGCTCTGGCTGGGTGCAATTACGGCTCTGCTTGGCAACCTGATGGCGATCTTTCAGGAAGATGCTAAACGTCTGCTAGCCTACTCTTCAATTGGCCAGATGGGTTATGCCGTGTTCGGTCTGGCCATGATGAACCAGCTTGGCTGGTTGATGGCACTCATGTTTGTTATTAATCACTACATTTATAAGTCCATGTTATTCCTGTCTGTCGGTGGTATTGCCAAACGTACGGGAACCCGGGAAATGTATCGTATGGGTGGACTTCTCACCCTGATGCCGCTTTCCTTTATAGCGGTTCTTATTGGCATTATTGCCGTATCGGGTGTGCCGCCACTGTCCGGTTTTGGCGGGCGATGGATCTTTTATAACGCCATTATGACGGCTGAGTACCGCTTACCGATAATTCTTATCTTTCTGGCTGGACCGATAGCCTTCCTTTATCTGTTTCGTCTTATTCATACCATATTTCTTGGTCAACTGAAAGATGAACACCGGAAGATAAAAGAGGCACCTTTCTGGATAATTTTGCCGCAGATGATCTTTGTTGCCTGCCTGATGGTCTTCGCCCTTATTCCGGGTCTTGCATTGCGCCATGTAGATGCCTATCTGAGCCAATTTTTTGCGAACGGTAGTCTGAACTGGGATCATGGACTGACTATTACCAGTAACTATGGCTACTGGAGTCCCATCTCTATTATGATTATTGTGGGTGTCATTTTTAGCAGTCTTTTTGCCTGGTTATTGTTTGTCAATCGCAAGGCACAGAAAGTGAAACAGTTTAATATTGCCTATGCGGCAGAACGGCCATACCGACCAGAAACAACCCACTTTGCCTGGAATTTTTTTGCTCCGTATAAAAAAGCCCTGGGCTTTTTAACACAACCTCTGGTGACTCGTTTCTGGGAGGCTATCACTGATCTGCTGCACACTGTCGCTGATCTGCTGCGTCGGTTCTATACCGGCAATGGACAAACCTATGCCATTCATCTTTTGGCCTTTGTCGTTGTTGTTTATCTCTTCAGGATGGAGCTTTAATAATGCAGTTTGAATGGATACAGATCCCTTATGCACTTTTAACCTTATTCATTGTCGTAAACTATGGTTTATTGATGAATGCGCTGATCGCCAAGATTGCCGCAAGAGTTGGCCGACGACATGGAATTCCCATCCATCAGAACTATCTGGATCTCGTTAAAAATTATGCCCTGAGAAGTTCTATTACCCATGGTGTCATGTTCTATCTTGGCCCGGTATTCCGCTTATCAGGAGGTGTCGGCCTGTTACTCTTTGTACCGACAATATACGGTTCCGTGATGTTTTCGAATCTTTCCTTTGCCGGTGATTTAATTCTTGCCCTGTACTTTATCTTTTTCGGTACTCTGGGAATGGCGCTGGGGGCGGGCGAAAGTGGACATCCACATGCCGCTCTTGGTATCTCGCGTGGCCTATCTCAGGTTACCACGTCCGAACTGCCTTTGGCCCTGGCAGTTTTTGCGGTAGCCTTACAATACCAGACCTTTTCTGTAACCGAAATTGTGGCAGCGCAGCAAGGTGGAATACTCAACTGGACACTGTTTACCAATCCATTAGCAGTCGCCGCAGCAATGCTTTCCTTTCTTGGCTCAATGATGCGCCCGCCGTTTGATGTGGTACTGGCTCCTCAGGAAATTCCGATTGGACCACCTACCGAATACCACTCTTCGTATCTTGCCCTGATGCAAACCAATCGTGCTATTTTTCCCATAGCCAAGATTGTCGTTTTCATGAATCTGTTTTTTGGTGGAGCTGCAAGCTGGCCGGTATTTTTCCTTAAAGTTTTCCTGATTTACATGTTCTCGGTTTTCGTCGGTGTGGTTTTCCCTCGTTTTCGTGTTGAACAGTCAATTCGATGGTTCCTGATCTGGGCAGTGCCATTAGGTATTCTGGCTATTGTTTTGATATAAGTGTTTGGGGTATAAGCATATGAAAGAAGAATTACAAAAACGTATTGTTAAAGGGCCGGACGGAGTCGAATTTGAAGTCGAACCGTTACGCGACTATTACTGTGAAGCACAACCCACTGTAATGCCAGCCGCTTATAGTAAAATTGTCGAAGGTTTTTTCAACTGGGCCCGTTCAGAATCTATCTGGATCCTTGGTTTTGGAACTGGTTGCGGCGCTATCGAAATGAGACCATTGATGACGCCACGCTTTGATGCCTATCGTTATGGCGTGCAATGGCGGCCAACACCGCGCCAGTCTAATTTATTTATCATTTCAGGCTATCTTTCGGTAAAGACTCTGAAGCGTGTGATCCGCTCTTACGAACAGATGCAGAACCCAAAATATGTTATTGGTCTTGGTTCCTGCACGATTAATGGTGGAATGTACTGGGACTCCTATAACACTATCAAGCGTTTGGATCATTACCTTCCTGTTGATCTTTACATCACTGGATGTATGCCGCGACCCGAAGCTCTGATCGCTGGCTTTGTTGATTTAAAAAAACTTATCCGTGCAGGCAGGGCAGAAGGTGCCAATCAATATGCCGAGAACTTTGACTGGTATAAGGCAAATCAAAAACAGGTAATATACGATTGGGATATGCCCGACTATAACTGGTAATTTAAAATTTAGCGAATGGCTTTTAACTGGAAGCAAATAAATGCGCGAACTCTATACAAAATTAAGTAAACGATTTCCTCTGGGAGAGCTGACTGAACAACGTCATAATCTCGCTTTTCTTAGCATTGATAAGGAACAGCTACGTCCATTGCTGCTGCATCTGCGTGACAAGGAAAATTTTAGCCATCTTGTTCTCCTGACGGCTGTAGACTGGCTTGAGGATCATGCTCTTGAAGATGGCTCTCTCGATGAACAGAAGTTCCAACTGACCTATCTACTTTCAAACCGGAATATGGGTACAGATATCGGACTGCGTGTCATGATTTCACGCAAGGATGCTGTCATGGAGAGTATTCATGATATCTGGCCAACCGCTGCAACCTATCAACGAGAGCTGCGTGAGATGTTCGGTATTGATTTTCCTGACAGTCCCGGCGTTTATGATGACTTTATTCTGGAAGGCTGGAACAATATCCCTCCCTATCGCCGGGATTTTGATACGCTAAAATTTTCCCAAGACACTTTCAGCCAGCGACCCGGTCGAGAAACAAAGGATCCGGCGCAGCACATGAAACAGCAACTTTATCCGGATGGAGCCTAAGATGGTGTACCAACCAGACCGCAGCCAATATCCACAACAGAATGGCGATGGCAGCCTTGATATAGATTTGAAATCAGGTAAGTACCTG
>CBDTVA010000007.1:0-19393 GCA_965363935.1 uncultured Gammaproteobacteria bacterium
CCAGGACATAACACCTAATAACCGCTTGGGTCAGTCAATGGTAAATGACACGAATGCTTTGGAAATGGAGAAGGATTTGATTACGACTGAATATACTCAAAATCAATTTAATCACCTTTGAGAAAAATAATTTAAATTGTTATTCAATATATTTTTGAAAAGCAGGAATAAAAAACGGGGTAATTTCAGATAGAGAAAAATTGGATTTTTTAAACTGTTAATTCAGGATTAAAAAATCCTGAATTAACACAAAGACAGCGTTTTATAGATACTTTATTAGCTAAAAAGTTATGGTCTTTGAGTGACCGTCATAGTAACACTATAGTCGTCATTAAAGGTCATAGAAACATCCACTGTACCATCCAGACGTTGCACATATTCAAGCAAATACTGATCTTCAATCATTGCTTCAAGCTCATTTAGAGAAATTGCGGTAATACTGGTTTCAGTCATACCTGAACCCATGTCATCATCAAACGTCATAGTGGCATGCGGTGTATCTGCAACCATACTATCTATCATTTCATAAATTTCCGCATCGACAATATCTGCTGCCGGATGGTGTGCATATAAGTTAGCGGAACTAAGAAACAGAGCTAAAGCAGTAAATTGAAAAAACTTAGTCATAAAAAATATCCTCTTTAATTTAGATGCGCTCATTATGAAGTTGATTTATATTGATGTCCGTGATAATTATCACGAGGATCCAGGCAATGACTGAAAATGAGAAGTGTGTAGCAAAACAAAACAAAATAGCACTTATTCTAAAATAATTTATTCTCCCCGTAATTGTTTTAACAGTTCTTTGTTGAACGGATTTTGCTTTGCTCGCAGTTTTTCTATCCAGTTTTGCCGTTGGCGAATTTTCTTATCTGAGAGAAATTTGCCCCCTCTCCAGCCCATTTCCTGTTTGCCCCATTGAATATGGTGTTGAAAATCTTCGATAGCGCCGGGAAAATCACCGGTCAGTGCACGGGCCATGCCTCGGCCGTCATTAAACTGACCATTGTCAGGCAGCAGCGCAACCGCTTTATCACAAGCGTCCATCACAGCCGTTGCAAAACCCCATAAACTCCCATTCCAACAGAGAGTATTCCAGGTTCTTGCGGATATCTTAAGACCAGGATTATTTGCCTGAGCTTCTGCAAAGGCATCCAGTGCGGCTTTGATTTCACCTTTTTTGGCCAATTGCATTGCTTCCTTAACTAGAACCGGAGCTGCAAAACGCTTTGCTTCTTTTTCCGGTTCCAGATCAAGATCGGGGTCTAAAATGAGCGCATTCTTAAATTGCACAACAGCTGCGTCCAAATCACCTTTTTTGGCTAATTTTTCTCCTTTCTTAACTAGAGCCGGAGCCGCAAGACGCTTTGCTTGCTTTTCCGGATCGAGGTCAAAACCAGGGTCGACGGTGAGTGCCGCTTTGAATTTGACTACAGCCTGGTCGACATTACCCTTTTTAGCTAACTGTTTTCCTTCCTTAGCTATGGATGTCGCCACCCGACGGCGTATTTCCTTTTGTCGATCTGCATTAGACACTTTATCTATCCATGGTTCTTTAACGCCATTTAACAAGCAAGATTCGCGAACCTTCTCGAACACCTGCCGATTGCGTAACATATAACAGCCCAGGCCTAAGAGCTCCTGGATTGAAGCAGGATATACTTTGAGCAGCAGGTCTGGAATAATATTCCACAGCCGCGCGGTGCCATCGGTGCTGGCCGTGACAGCACGATCCCCATAGGGTGAAAACGCAGCAGATTTAAGCGAGCCCGAATGACCCTCTAGAATCGCCAGCAACTTGCCGCTATCTGCCTTCCAGATACGTGCAGTAGAGTCGGCCGTGGTTATTGCGATTACCAGCTGGCTGTCCTGTGAGAGGGCTGAGTAATTGACATTATTGCCAGAGTGGCGAGGAAACTTGGTGAGAAGATCATTGCTGCCTTGTGATTTTAATACCTCGGATCCCATGACAATCAATTTTTTGGTGAAAGACTCCTTGTCGACCCGATTTAGTGAACCTCCACCTCTAATACGTTCTCCCTTTTTTACATCCCATAAAGTCGAACCATACTTAGCAGACGTAAGTAATCGTCTACCATTTAGGGAAAAGGCTCCGGACATAACCCAACTGCCCTCGTCCAGTTCTTTGAGCTGCTCTCCTGTGTGAGCATTCCAAAGCAGGGTCTTTTGATGCTGCCCTCCAGAGGCAAGAAGTTTGCCGTCAGGAGATAAGGCGGCGAAGAGCACAACTCCATGGTCAGCGAAGCTCCGCAGGATTTCGCCAGTTTCAGCATCCCACAACCGAACGGTACCATCAGCAACGCTGCTGGCCGTAATAATGCGTGTACCATCTGCGGAAAAAGCCGCGAATGTCACATCATCGGTATGACCTGCGAGGCGCAGGAGAGGATCTCCGCTGTACGCATCCAATACGATGGCCACGTTATCTTTGCCGGCAATGACAATCCGCCTGCCACCCGGTGAGAATGAAGTCGACGTGATGCCAGGCATTTCAAAGCCATCAGGTCTATCATAGGTTTTAAGAAGCTTGAGGTTTTCCGCATCCCACAAACGCACTGTATGATCATCCCCGGTAGTGATGATTCGACTGCCGTCTGGTGAGAATGCCACCGACTCGACACTGGCTGTGTGGCCCCGAAGTGTGTGCTCGCGTGGTATCGAGTACCCCACGGCCACAATAGCATCAGCAAGACCCTGGAATGCCTGGGCTGGTAATGCGTGACCAGTCCTTATGTTCGGCGCCACCAGTTCGATGGCCATCAGGAGGGATTCCGTAGCCCTGCCGGGCACCAGTGCAAGGGCTGATGCCCTGGCACCTTGTGCTGCCTGAGTAGCAAATTTGGCCTCTTCCGCACGCTGATTGGCAATTAACTTTGCGTTCCATGCTAGAACCGCAGATGCAGCGGCGATGAGAAAAACCATCGCCAGCGCATAAACAGACCGTCGCAGTCGCTGCGCAGCCCTGGCCTGCTCTTCTGCACGGGCTTTTTGTGTTTCGGCCAATTCCTTAGCCTGGCGAAGCTCTACCTCCCTGGCTTTCTGTTCCTTGCGTTGTTGTTCCAGGTGCTCATGTTTCTCTCTATCACGTAAGTCAAGACTCTGCTTTAAAAAAGTTTGCTCTGTTTCTTTTAAATCAGCCTCATGTTCTTTAAACCAAAGTTCAGCTTCGGCAAGTGAAGCGCCACGATATAGAGCTCCTTCATCATGCTTCAGAGCTTGCCATTTTTCCAGGTCTGCCTGAAGCCGGCGCCGCCAGCCAAGAAACTCTCGATTTTCTGTCAGCCATTTATTCAACAGACCCCATTCCTGAAACAGGGATTCATGGGCAACTTCATAAGTGTTTCCTGCTTCGCTTTTAACCAATAAACGCGTCTCGACCAGCTTTTCCAACATAGGCAATGCAGCCTCGGGGAGTCCGCATACTTCAGCTTTCTTGCGTGTGTATTGATTTGTCTCACCCACCTGAACCATAGCAAGAAATGCTCTACGTAAAACCACTTCTTGTTGCAAGGTAAGCTTTTCTTCCGGAAACGCATCTTCGGCGGCTCTTTTGACCGAACCGCGAACACCACCCAGATTTTTATAATCCATTAAGGTCAATTTGCCATGCTGACCATACCGTTTCCACAATTCCGCTAAAGTAAAAGCCAATAATGGCAAGGCATTCTGGGTCTCAATATCTTCAATGATTAGTGGCACAAGACCTGGTTCAAGTTCTAATCCGGCTAATTGTGCCGGTCCTTCAATGAGTTCACCAAGTCCACATTTAGGGATGGGTTTCACCGAAAACTCGGCATAATCTACGTCTTGCAGCTCCGGGGCCCGTTGCAAATCAACAAAAAAGTCTGAACGTATGGTCACGATAACAATAAGTGGGCAAGATGGAATTTTTTGTGCCTCATTGATGGCATCACCTAACCACCCGAGAAAAGATTGTCTGTTGTTGCTGTTGTTATTGTTATTGTTGTTGTTAGTACCTAACAATTCCTCAAATTGATCAATAAACAGCAACACGCTTGCTTCTCGTTGACCAGCGGCATCTGCCAGGTCACAGGCCTGTAGCAAGAGCGGATGAGAATTTTGGCCTTTTATTAATAGCTGTTCGTGGATATAATTTTTTTCCCGAATGGTCTCGTAGCGTTTAAAACTGGCACTTAACTCTGAAGCTAAATTCATAAAAGGATCGCCCAGCTGTGCATTTGGACGGAATGGATCAACCACCAGCCAATTGTTTTGATCCTTTTTTAAGCGTGGAACCAGGCCCGCACGCACCAGTGAGGATTTGCCACTACCAGAGGCGCCAAGGTAAAGAAGCAGCCGCTCCGCACCACTGCGACGTATGTTTCTAAGTAAATCTATTCCTTTATGGATATCCTCGGACCGGCCAAAGAACAGCGCTGCATCCTCTGCTTGAAATGCGTTCAAACCAGGGTACGGATCCCGCTTCCCATCCCACTCAAATACATCTTCCAGGCCCGCTTCCTTGAGTCCCCGCCATAATCGCGGGTAGTTATTTTCGTCGGTCAGATCTAAAATTTGCGTGTCACTGAATACCGATTTCAACTCGCAAGGCGCAACAATAACAGGAAACAGGACTTTACCCAGGCTGCGCGCATGGGTAATTTCGGCAAAACACCATTTTGATGCCATAGAATGTGGGCTGCATAATACAATGACTGCCCGGCAGGCACGCAATTTGGCATAGAGTACCTGTTCCCAATTAGTACCGGGTGGAATTCCTTGTTCCGGATCGAAGTCGAGGAAAACCGAGTGATGCCCTTGTTCTTCAAGGCGTTCGATCAGCTCCGTGGCAGCTTCATTGTCTGTGCTGCTGTGACTAATAAAGATGGCGCTCATAGTTCTTTTTCCTTTTATGAGAGAAATCGAATATAGGCCGACCTTGCTTCATTTTTGTTGTGAAAAAATAGGACGTTTAATAATCATCAGGTTTAAAATAGCGCAAGCGATTGGCATTAGCAACTACTGTGACCGATGACAAGGCCATAGCAGCACTGGCAAATGCCGGAGCCAGTAACCATCCGGTAAATGGATAAAACACACCTGCGGCCAATGGAATGCCAATGATATTGTAAATAAACGCACCAAACAGGTTTTGTTTGATATTTTTAATGGTTGCCGCTGATACCGCTATAGCTGAACTGACATTCATAAGTGAATTACCGGCCAGAGTGATATCCGAATTTTCAATAGCCACATCGGTTCCACTGCCAATGGCGAATCCGGTATTAGCCTGTGCCAGTGCCGGGGCATCATTCACGCCATCACCCACCATGCCCACTTTATAATCTCTAGCCTGAAGTTGTTTAATAACGTTCAGCTTATCTTCGGGCATGACTTCACTGTAAATCTCATGGATACCCAGCTCGTTTGCCACCGCATGTGCCGTTTTATGACTATCGCCGGTACACATAACCACAGTAATATGCTGTTTTTTTAAGGCGGCAATAGCTAATGAAGCTTCTGCACGTATTGGATCTTTCAAAGCCATCAGTCCCAGTAATTGTCCCTCTCTGGCAATCCAGATCGGTGTTGCTGCTGATTCAGCCAGTTGTTCTGCCTGCTGTTGCATTGCCGGGGCAAGAGTAACGTTATTTTCCTGCATAAAGGAACGGTTACCTAAAAGTATCGGCTGCCCGGCAATAACTGCCTGAACTCCCCTGCCTTCAACCGCTAAAAATTGCCCGGTTTCCAGTGGCTGAATATTTTTTTCCCGGGCCGCTTTTAATACCGCATCTGCCAGTGGATGTTCTGAACTACTTTCCAGCGATGCGGCAAGCTGTAAAAGACTGCGCTCATCAATTTTTTGCTCTGTATTGAAACCTGTTTTCAGATCCGGATTAATGATTATATCGGTTACAGTAGGATTCCCCTGAGTCAGGGTACCGGTCTTATCAACCACCAGATGAGTTAAAGCACTGGCGGTTTGCAGTGCATCACTATTTTTTATCAAAATATTGAATTGTGCCGCCTTACTGGTACCCATCATTATCGCAATGGGAGTGGCCAGGCCCAGAGCACAGGGGCAGGCAATGACCAGGACCGCAATTCCAGCAGTCAGAGCAAAAGCCAGTCGCGGTTCAGGCCCGATAAAGAACCAGAATAAAAATGTGACCAGGGAGATGGCAATGACAACGGGAACAAAAACTGCTGCGATTTTATCTACCATGCGTCCAATCCCGGGTTTGCTCATTTGCGCCTGTTTCACCATACTGGTTATATGCGCCAGAGTCGTATCATCACCCAGTTTGCTAACTTCAAAAGTAAAACTGCCGGATTTATTAATTGTCCCGCCGGTTACTGCATCGCGGATATTTTTACTGACCGGTAAGGGTTCTCCTGTCAGCATGGATTCATCCACTGTTGAGGTACCACTGACTAAGACACCATCAATTGCTATGCGTTCTCCGGGTCTGACTCTGACTTCATCACCGACCCGAAGCATTGAAACAGGAAGTTCCACTTCCAGCCCATCAGCGATCACAACAGCCGTTTTGGGTGCCAATTCTATAATACTGGCAATAGCTTCGCTGGTGATACGCTTTGCCTTAATTTCAAGAAAGTGTCCGAATTGCAGAAAAGCAAGAATAATAACTGCAGCATCCAGATAAAGATGGCCTCCACCGGGTATAAATGTCGGATCGATAATGATCAACACAGAAGACAGCCAGGCTGCAGAGGTTCCAAGAGCTACCAGTGTATCCATATTGGAGGCAAGGTGTTTGGCCTGCTTAAGCGCAGTAAGGTAATAATTGCGTCCACTAAACCACATGGTAAATAAGCAGATTATGGCAATGACAAACCAGATAAATTGTCCGCTGACGCTAAAAAAGTTTCCCGTTATGCTGAGTTCATTGCTCAGTTCTTCATTGAGTCCCGGAAAAATGCCTAAATGTTCACCCAGCATTAAACTGACACCGACAACACCGGCAAGAATGGCACGTTGCCAGGATTGTTTTATCTCAATCTGGCTTTGTTTAGCCTGTTCAGCATAAGGATCTTCATATTGTTCATGAATGCCTGCTTTAATGTCTGCTTTTTTAAACAGAATTAATACCTTGGCCGGATGCAGTTGAGTTGTTATTTGTACCTGTAAATTGTTATCGGAGTCTGGAGAGAGAAATTCTATTTGCGTAATTTTAGCTTCACGGGATAAAATTTCCGAGACTTGCACTTTATCAGATTCAGCAATGTTGATCTGATAGGTATTGAGTGGTTTTTTTTGTTCAATCAGGTAGGCATTATAGCCCTGATCGATAATGGCTTTAACAACGTCCTGAGCTTCACCACCTGTTACCTGTGCCGTTTTTTCAATCAGGTTAACTGCAGCCTCAGTGACATTGGTCGCGGATAAGATGGCTTTTTCCACTCTGGATACACAGCTTGAGCAAGTCATATCGTCAATATTAATAAGATAGGAATGACTTTGTGCAGTATTTTCTACACTTTTAGAAACAACATGACTATTGTCAGGGTTTGAAACGTTTGAAGCAGTTTTTTTATCGGAGTTTACAGGACAGGATTCGGGAATTTCCGCTATGGGTTCACTCGGGTAACCCGCTTCTGAAATAGCCTTAATAACCTCATGTGTCAGACCACCAGTGACAACAGCTTCACCGGTTTCAAGATGTATCTCAATGGCTTTAACATCCGCTACCTTAAGAGCCGCTTGCTTTACTCTGTTGACACAATGTTCGCAGCTCATATCGGTGATATGAATCCGGAATGAATTATCTTTTTTTGTATTCATTTCAAATAGCTTATGCCAGCATTTACTCGATTTATGCAACCACTTCCAGTTAAAAGTCTATGGGCTTAAGGATTTTATTGCTTTGCCTTATTGACTTTAAGTTGCCGGATCTGCTCCAGTAGTTTTTCATCATCCCATTCTCTGCCGCCAATGGCACGGTACGCTATTTTGCCATCAGGTGAAAGTACAAAAGTAGTAGGTAAACCTTTGACAGGCCATTGTTCTGCAGTTTCTCCGGAACTGTCCAGCAAAATAGTAAAGTTAGCTGGATAATCACCAAGAAAGGTAAAAATCGTATCTTCATCTTCACCCACATTAACGGCCAGCATGGCGATACCCTGCTCTTTTATTTTGCTCCA
This sequence comes from uncultured Gammaproteobacteria bacterium, assembly GCA_965363935.1. Taxonomy (GTDB): domain Bacteria; phylum Pseudomonadota; class Gammaproteobacteria; order GRL18; family GRL18; genus CBDTVA01. The sequence goes on from CBDTVA010000007.1 coordinate 8,149, forward strand.
GGCTCGTTCCATTGAGGGCATTTCTGCCCGGCAGGGAGGGCACCAGGTTGCCCAGAAGTTAATTATGACGGGTTTGCCTTTATAGTCAGACAATTGATGGCTTACACCCTCCATATCCTGTAAAGTAAATTCGGGTGCAACCTGAGGATCAGGCAGTGCCGTTAATGACTGCTCTGCTAAAAGTAAGGTGCTATAAAACAGAAGTATGATAGGAATAATTGACTTACTATTAAATTTATACATAGGATCACTCTGAAGCTCTGGTAGTTGTTATAAATCCATTGGACATTGTATATTGTTTATCCATTTATCATAAGACTGATGGCCCGCCTGCCAAAAAACATGCAGATCAAAAAATGCCCCTGGAGGTAAGCCAAAACTAATCATTCCCCAATTATAATCACCGCCGGGTTCAAATGTTTGCTCACTGGGAAAAGTTGCCCACCTGAAAGCAATTCGGGCAGGTTTTGCAACCTGCAAACTGTCATCCTGTATTGCCGCCCACTGTTTATCCCAATCTTCTTTAAGCTTGATGCCCTGTATGCGATCATTGACTTTAACTCGCCAGCTCTTCAGTGAAACCGTAACCGCTTCAGCGGTATTTTTTAAATGGGTGTTTTTTGCGATGGTCTGAAAAACACATTGCGTGGCAATTTCATCAGCCTGCTGCCTGCTAAATCCCCTGCCCTGAAAAAAACCCCGGGTTTGATCGGGTAAGCGCTGCACAAATGCCAGCTCTAAACCCGATTGAATAAATTTCCATGATTTTAAACCCGTGCTGTTATCCGTCTTATGCTCGAGCTGGGCTGATAACGCAAAAGGAAACAGTAGAAAGAAAATCAACAAAAGAATTATTTTATCAGTCATAAACTATGTTCTTAATAAACCGTGTTCTTATAAGCCATGCACTTATAAACCATGTTCTTATAAACCATGTACCTATAAGCCATGTACTTGCCATGAAAAAGTCATGTAATCATATATGAAAAAAATCACAAAATACATTATGCAAGATATCCTGGACCGCTACCACGCGAATTTCGTGCATAATAGCTCACTTCCCCAGGAGGCACTACCACCAGGCCAGAGGGAGTGACATGGTAACGCCTCCGGTCTTCCTCCCGGTCATAGCCGATGCGGGTATCTGCCCTGATGATATTGTGGCGATCCACAATGACCTTGCGCAGATGTGCACCGCGGCATATGCGCACATAGTCCATGATAATACAATCCTGCAGATCCGCCCCCGGTTCCACCACCGCTTCACGACGAATTATACTGTTGCGAATGCTGGCCTGGTTGACTACTGAGGCGACTCCGAGCAGACTGTTATCGATGTGACCGCTTATTACCTGTGCCACGGGTCCCTGATAGTTACTGGAGTAGATCGGCCACTGTGGATTAAAGACATCAAAACAGGGTTCAATCCCCAGCATATCCTGATGAGCTTCAAAATAGGCGTCAAGGGAACCCACATCACGCCAGTAACCCAATTCCTCATAGTGTTTGACTCCCGGCACTTCGTTACTGGAGAAGTCGTAGGCAAACAAGCGATGGCTTGCCAGAAGGCTCGGCAGAACATGGCGTCCAAAGTCGGTTTCGCCACGCTTATGTACCTCTTCAAGAGCTTCAATCAAAACATCTGCATTAAAAAGGTAGTTACCCATAGATGCATAGGCCCGGCTGGGATCCGAAGACATCGGTACCGGTTGTTGCGGCTTTTCCTGGAAACCATTTATCCGGCCATCATCAGCCACCTGAATAATGCCAAATTCTGATGCCTGCTCAATGGGTACTGGCAGCGCCGCGACGCTGATATCGGCCTGGTGATGCAAATGAAACCAGGCCATCTGGCGTACATCCATTCTGTAGACGTGATCAGCACCAAACACAGCCACAATATCGGGCTGTTGCTCTTTGAGTAGATTAAGGTTTTGATAAACCGCATCCGCAGTGCCCATAAACCACGACATACCCTCTTTCATCTGTGGTGGTACGACGGTGACGAACTGATCCGGAAACAGTGGTGAGATAGTCCAGGCTTTGCGGATATGCTCAATGAGTGACTGGGATTTATATTGAACCAGCAGGTAGACTGATCGAACTCCCGAGTTGACCAGGTTACTGAGCACAAAGTCCACCAGTCGGTAGCGTCCACCAAAGGGTACCGCCGGTTTAGATCGCTCATCGGTCAGTGGCCGCAGGCGCATGCCCTTGCCGCCAGCCATTACGAAAGCCATCATTTTGATCGCCAGTCTTCTGTCTTTCATACCATCGCCTCATAGTGATGAGTTAGTACTTAGATGGAATTTTCTTTACCCGGACTTATCTCTCGGGTAGTAACTATATTAGTGTATTGCGTATAAGTTTTTTTTGAATGGTATTTAAAGATGAGTATAGAACAAAAAACTGTATCCGTCAGTGGTATTGTCTTTTCAAAATTCAAGTTCCAGCAGAAATTTCAAAGTCTCATCCGCAGTTTCATTATCCAGGGCAAAAATAACACCCGCTTCCCAACGAAGCTGTTTTTTTCCTCCCAATCTGATATTACCCAGCAATACCGGACCAATACCTTCACTGCTATCACTGCTGTAAAACTCAATTGCGGGTTCAATTGCTCTTGAGTAGCGGTATCTGCCCTGCAGGGCCATAGCGGTTTCAATTTCATTGTCAACACCACGGCCCCATTCATAGATTAAATATAAATTGGCTGTGCCAACCCATTTATTCCATTCTTTTTCAATTAATAGAGCGGATGACGCCTCGGAAATATTTTCCTCCCACTCCCTTTCCAGTTCAAATAACATCCCCCAATCAGCAGCATATTCACCCTGTTCCGTAATTTGCCAAAGTGCTTCCAGCTCCACAGCGGTAATTTTAAATTCCTGCTCCCGGTTTTTGGTTCCCACAAGATAAAATTCAGCAAACCACTGTTCATTTATGGACTGCCCATAGGCAAAACGATGTTGATGAGCATTATCCTTCAATCGGTCATCATTATCTTTCTCTGTATTCCAGCGCCATTCGACTTCTTTTTCATGTGGCTGTACATAGGGATGATACACTTTATCGATAAAAGCCCCATCAGCGAAAACAACCAAGCTGAAGAATAAGTGACTCAATAAAAAAATGAGTTTGTAATAAAGTGTTTTTTTACAGCACATTATTTTTCCTGTAAATCAGGTGATTGAGTGTTATTTTTTCGTTTATAGTGTATATGCAATACTGTTAATAATATGACTGGAAAAACTATACTCATAAAATACAAACCGAATTGAATGGCAGTCGGTGTGGCTTCATAGCCAATAAGCGCATACAGTAATTGACCGATTACTGAATGTTCAGGTAACCAGCCCGACACATCCCATAAAGGTAATTGTGAGGGTAACCAGTCCGCCTGAATAAGCAATAATGATGATTGTGAAACCATTCCTGAAGCAATCAGAATTAACAGAAAAAGACCGAGGCTAATTGACCATTCAGGCTTAAGGTTTGTTAATAAATAATAAAATAACAGCCCAATACTGATTCCAATGCTGGCACCAATGGTCATACCCATCAGCACAGCCATAAAATGACTTTCACTGCGAGTCACACTGAAAAAATAAAGTATTATTTCAGAACCCTCGCGTGTTATAGCTAATGAACTTATGGCTATCATTAAAAAAACCAGAACAGGTTTTGATATTGTCTGTTGATTGATAAACCGAATTAATAGCAAAAGATACAGCACCAGCATAAAATAAGTGCACACCTGCATCAATGCATTGCTCACTTCCTGGCCAACGCCTTCAAACCATTCAGAAACAGTATGGATGTTCATTGCATAAACAATAGATCCTATTATTCCAAAAAAAGCAGACCAGCCAATCCACTGTTGGTTGAAGACCAGCTGTTTTGATAAGGCGATCAGAATACTGAATAATAACGCAGCTTCAAGGACTTCTCTTAGTATGATAATGACCGAGCTTAGTAACATAATGAATTCCTATTTAACAATTACTTTTCCCTGAGCTGTTTTGGGAAAAAATTCGCCAAAAAAAGGGTATTCCCCAACAGGTAATGGCCCAATAAAAATAACCCCTTTTCGCTTTCCTAAAATAACCTTTTCGCGATTAAGCTCATAACTTTCAAACTCTTCATCAGTCGGATCATGATTATAAATTAATAGCTTTACTTTGGTGTTTTCAGGAATAGTGATTTCAGAGGGAATAAACAGATGATTCCGGATATCGATATTAATCACAGGCGTACCAGAAAATGCGTTAGTATGATAACCACTCAGAAGTGTTATTAAACAAAGCATTACAGAAAAATGGAATACTGATTTATGCATCATAATGACTCTTTGGGAAAGACTATGTTGACCGATAATCCACTGGCAAAAGAGGAATGATCAAGGGTAATGCTGGCATGATGTAGCTCAACTATTTGCTGCACAATTGCCAGTCCCAGGCCACATCCTGTAGTACCTGAGGCATGACAGTCACCATCCAGCCGATAAAAGCGATCAAATAAGCGTTCATATTGTTCTTTTGGAACACCTGGACCAGAGTCCTGTATCTGTAGTTCTACCTTGGTATTATCACACACTACAGATACCAGAACAGAACCGTCTTCAGGAGTATATTTACAGGCATTAGTGAGTAAATTCTGCACTAATATATCCAATGCGAACTGATCACCTTCTATCGTGCAATGCTCTCCGTCAAGAGCTAATTGTAAATTTTTTTCCTCAAACTGTGAATATTCCCTGACAATAACTTCTTGTGCCAGGTTATAAATGTCAATAGTGGTAAAGCGGGTTGTGTATTGCTCCGGTGCGGTGTGATTCAGGTTTAAAATCTGCTCAACCAGATGTCCCATACGATCAACAGAAAAAATGAGCTGCTGAAAGCTATGTTCATTAGCGGGAATAATTTTCGATAAATTATGCAGGTGAATTTTTATGGCACTGATAGGGGTTCTTAATTCATGGGCTGCATCAGATGCAAAGCGTTTTTCACGCAGAAAGGCTGCTTTTAGACGATGCAATAAATCATTAGTCGAGTTAACGACCTGAATTAATTCAATGGGCTGCTTTTCAATAGCTAATGGACTGAGATCATCTGCCCGTTTGCTGCCCAGTTCTCTGGCCAGTTTTCTTAATGGTGAGAGGCCATAGGTGATAATATACCATATCAGGATCCCGAGCAACGGCAGCATCATGACCACAGGTAAAACCGACTCCAGAATAATATTCTCGGCCAGAACATAGCGTATATCTGCCCGTTCTGCTGTTAATATCCATAAATTGGCTGTTTGATTGTAATAACTATAGGTGCGCCAGCGATGATTTATAAAATTTCTGTCCTGAAACCCCTGCTCAAAATTTGCAATGGGTTCTGTAGGAATCTGTAAAGAGCGTAATAAAAGATTACTACCCCGCCAAATCTGAAAAGCAAAGTCTTTAATTTCTTCAATGCCCTGCTCTTTTGCCTGACTGGAATCCTTTGAATCCTTTACGTGTATACTCTCAACTTCCTGCCGTAACCTCTGTTGAGAAATACTTGTTGTGCTCCGGCGTGCTGAAAATGCCATGGACAGAAGGTACGTTTTATCAATCAGTTGTGCATCAAAGAGTTGTTCCGCTTTAGCCATACTATCACGATAGCCATTTAAGGCAGAAAGAAAAGCCATAAGAGTTATGGTCGACAGAAGAACTATGATCAGAAAGACTCTGATTGATTTCATTTTTTATTTACCGTGTAACCTACTCCACGTATTGTTTTAATGAATTCTGAAGCAATTTTTTTACGCAGGTGATGGATATGAACCTCAAGCGCATTGCTGCTCACTTCTTCGCCCCAACTATACAGTTGCGACTCGAGGTTACCCCGGGTCTGGACCCTGCCCGCATTCTGCATAAGCGCCTTGAGTATCATATACTCACTTTTGGATAATGATATTTCCTCATCGTTAACTTTAACCTGCATGCTCTTGGTATCAAGAGAAACCGGACTAATAGCTATAATATTGGATATGGAGCTGGTGCTGATTCTGCGCTCTAATACTCTGATCCGCGCCAGTAATTCAGACATATCAAAAGGTTTGGCAAGATAATCATCAGCGCCACTATCCAGACCGGAAACTTTATCCTGTACCGAGCTTCGAGCGGTCAAAACCAGTATTGGTACAGTAGCTTTTTGATTACGTAATTGAGCGATAACTTCCAGGCCATCCATGTCGGGTAAGCCAAGGTCTAAAATAACAATATCCGGAGGAAAGCTCTGAACAACATGTATCGCTTCAATGCCTTTCGCCACATGATTGACTGTAATCCCTTCCTGCTTCAGTGCATGCTGCAGTCCATCCGCTAAAGAAAGATCATCTTCAACCAGCAGTATTTGCATTATTTAACCATCTCCGACTAATACTATTAAAAATCATGGATATTGAGGACAATTATTCCATTCCAGGCAGGTATTTTTTAGCAATCTTGTTTTGTGAACGAGTGGCCATATCGACAATCCCAGGTAAAACTGCATTGATTCTAACAAATAACGATTCTGGAAAGCCAAGATACTTTTCTTTATGATCCTTGATGATTGACTGAATAATTTGCCTGGCGACCATTTCCGGATCATCCATATTCATTTTAACTTCTTCTGCCATATTATATACGGCACTGGAGTTAAGTGATGTTTTGACTGCTCTGGGTGCAATATAGGAGACTTTTATGGCTGTTTCGGCTAATTCTCTACGCAGAGCCTGGGAAAATCCACGCAAGGCAAATTTACTACTCGAATAAGAAGTAAACCAGGCAAAGCCAATGGAACCAAAAACCGAACCGATATTAACAATATGACCTTTATTTTGTGACAGCATATAAGGAAGCACTTTCTTGCATAATTGCATAGGGGCAACCACATTGGTTTGAAAAACCGCTTCAAGCCGCTCATCCGGCTGCTCAAGAAAGGAGGTGAAATCCATAATACCGGCTATATTAATCAGCATGTCATAACCGTTAAAATTCTTTTCCATTTGCTCAACAATCTGCTCACGACCATCGCTTGCAGTAATATCCGCTGCGATCAGGCATATAGTGTCATCTGCATCGAGCTGCTCGGCCAGTTGTTGCAGTTTTTCCCGGGAACGGCCAACCAGACCCAGCTTGCAGCCATGAGGTAATAGTTGTTTTGCCAGTTCAGCGCCGATACCTCCAGTGGCTCCGGTGAGAATAATACGCTGCTCGTTTAAAGTGGTCATAAAGGTGCCCGGTAATTGGCCGTGAAATTAATACAGTTATTTATCGATTTTCTTTAGCTTCGCTTCAATTTCACCACGACGTCCCTTGTCAGCCAGAGGTCTTTGTGGGCGAGCAGGGGCATTTAATGCCTTATTAAAATACTCTTTTGCTTCTTGATACTTCCCTTCTTCCAACATAAAATCACCATAAAAGTAATTTGGATCAATTCCCGCTGGATTAATTGACAAGGCTTTTTTCAGATATTTTTCTGCTTCATCATCATCGCCAAAACCAAGAGGCCAGCCTGGCACCTGATAGTAAAGACTTCCCAAAGAAGTATAGATGGAACCATTCAAGGTATCCGGGTTGATTTTTTCAGCCTGAAGCAGCAATTTTCGTGCTTTTTTTACCTTACCCAGAGCACTGATGCCGCCATTTTTTCCAGCATCAGAACTGACAATAATAGCATTCCAGATCAAAGGCTCTGCTTTATCTGGAAAACTTGTGACCGCTTGTTCAGCTTTAGCCGTTAATTCCTCAAACGCTTTCTCCACATCAGCTTCTACAGTTTCATAGTTAGCTATGGCCCATTGTTTTTGCAAATCGTGTATGGTTTCATCTAAATTATTGGCATAAATAGGGTTAGTCAAGAGAAAAACACTCAGAGTTATTGCCAGTGTTGAAAGAATTCTTTTCATTTATAAGTCCTGTTATTTCAGTCTTGTGTCAAATATCAGCTTTGAGCTAATTCAAAGTCCGGTCTTGTGCCAATTTCATCCTTGAGCCAATTAAAAGCAAAGTGAGTATGTGCTTACTGTAGCGGAATAGCACGAAAAATATCACCATACAATTTATAAAACATTTTCGCAGCATGAATAACGGCTTCCTGATCATCCGTATCAGTGACTTTATTCATTAACGCTTCATAAAACCCCATATGTTCAAGATCCAGCGAACCATGAGAGCTCAGATAACTAAACGCGCTGTCGGGTAAGTTCAGGTTTTCCTGAAGCTTTTGCGCTGCATTCGTTGCCATCGCGACACTCGTCCCTTCTAGAACCAGTACCATGCCAAAAAAACCAACCGGGTTAATACGCATAATCATATCATAAGCATAGGAAACCATAAGCTCTGTGGTGTAATGCGGTTTACCAAAGCGGACCGCTTCCGAATCAAGGCCCGTTGCGGCAATATCGTTTAAAATCCATTCCTGATGACCCAGCTCTTCTTCGATATATTCTGCGATGGCGTTACGCAGCCATTCTTTATTCTGGGGAATTCGACCGCCGCAAGCCATGAGTAATGGGGTAGTATGCTTAACGTGGTGAAAGGCCTGAGTAAGAAAAGCCTGATAAGTTTGCAGAGAAATATCCCCCGCACTGCCTTTTTGCAGGGTTTCTATTTGCTGAAATTCACGGCGATCCTGCTCTGTTGAGGCGATTAAGGTATCAAAAAAATTACTCACATGGTTTCTCCATTCATGTCATTTACTTGTGCGTAGCATTGTTCAAGTCTATCCTGATAGGCTTGATAGATAACAGCACGCCTTGGTCTTCCAGTCCCGGTTAATTGATTATTTTGTATGTTAAAAGGTTTATCAGTTACTATGAAATCAATCACTCTGGCATAATCTGGCAACTGGGCATTAAGTTTTTTGAGTGCTGCGGGTATTGATTCTGCATTCAGACTGTCTAAACTTTGCTTATCTGATCCTGACCCGGTTTCTACTACATCTCTTAATACACCTCTTAATACAAGAAGGGCAACCAAATACGGTTTGCCGTGACCATACACCAGACATTGCGCAATCTGCGGAATTGCTTCCAGTTCTTTTTCAATCCATTCAGGTGAAATATTGCGTCCATAAGAAGTATTAATGATATTTTTTTTTCGCCCGGTAATATACAAAAACCCTTCATCGTCCAGTTTTCCGATATCACCTGTGCTATAAAACGCCTCAGGTACACTGCCTTTTTGCCCCAAATAACCGCTAAAAAGGTGATTTTTCACATATATCTCACCCTCTTCACTGATCTTAAGCTGATGAGAATCCAGTACCTTCCCAACTGAACCCAGACGATTTGTCGAAGGGTTGTTAACCGCAACTACGGATGCAGCCTCAGACAAACCATACCCCTCAAAAACAGGTATTTCAAGCTGGCTGGCTATATCCAGAAGATGCCTGGAAACAGGTGCCCCGCCCATAGCAATAAAGCGTATGGAATCGGGTAGTTTATGACCATCCTGGACAGCTTTTATTAATAACTGTAATAATTGAGGAATAATAATAAAGGCCGTTGGTTTATAGTTTTGTATTGTGTGCAGTATTTTTTGTGGATCTATTTGACTTGAACCTGAAATACCAATCCTCTGAGGAGATAATAGTGTTACCGTCGCGCCACAAAAAAGAGGCACATATAAGCCGCCAATATTTTCCAGTAAAGTGGATAAGGGTAAAATGGACAGTGCAATATCATTTTCATTTGCTTCACTGGCACTGGCGAGTGATACCACTTTGGTAATAATAGTATCTTCCGATAAAAGTACGCCTTTTGGTTTGTCAGTAGTGCCAGAAGTATAAGTGATTTTGGCTACCGGTGGATTATCTGATTTTAAATGCGATAATGTCTTATCAAGACGATACCAGCTGAGCTTTTTTCCTGCAATCTGAAGTGATTCATGGCCTAAAATGACCTGATCGAGCTGTTTTATGAGTTGTGAAGTGAGTTGTGATTCATCAATAATTAAATGTTCAACCTGTGAATCAATTAAGCTGTGTTTTAATTGCTCTATGGAAAAAAATTTTGGCAGGGGAACAGCGCATTGTTTATTGAACATAAGAGCCAAATCCAGCACAGCCCAGGCTGGATGGTTGTCCATTATGATGGCATAAGAGTGATATTTTTGTGCTGATAAAAAGCCCGGAATAGAACTCAAGGTTTCTATTTCAGTCACCAGGCCCTGATAATCAAGAGTAATATTATCCCCTTGCACAGCGATTTTTTGAGACTGCTGGCAGGCAAACTCGCGGATTTTTTGCTCCAGCAAGTTCAAGCAACATTTCCTTTCAACTGGCTCTTGATTTCCCGGAACTGTTTGCCGAGCTGACAGGCGTTTTCAAACAGAGGGATTAATTTTTTATTGGAGTTATAGATGCTTTTTTTCATAATATCAAAACCCTCGACTATATCACCCGACAACACTACAGGCTTGCTTTGATAATATTCCGGCCCCCATTTGTGCTGAATCGCCTCTGGTAAACATTCCTGTTTCGCCTCTGTTAAGACTTTTAATGGCATATCCATGCGTTTAAAGGCATTATAAACACCGGGGACTGCAGTAAATACGATATACTGAAAACCTGCCGAGTACAAAAAACCGGTAATTGAAGCAATCAACCAGCGCATCTGTCCCACAGTAGCAGGTGCCAGATTGCCAACCTCGACTACAACCTGACGGGATATACTCTGGCCATACTGAAGTTGCAATTCGGTTTCCAGTTTTTCAGGCAGATAATATTCGGAAAATAACATTTGCTCTGCTGCACAACGAACACCGGCCACTGCTTTTATAGACTGTTCGGAGTTAAGATTGTTGTGATTATCTTTATCTGTTTCAATGGAAAGCAGCGTAGGGTAAAACTGATCAATTTCAGCATTATAGTATTTTTTAAAAACATCACTTATAAAGGTTTCCAGGCGGGCGCGATTGGGATTTCCCTGCTCAAAATAATCAAAATTAGCTGCATAGGCTGATTGACGGCTGTTACTTGGCTGACGGCTCCTATAATTTGCAAGTAAAGCAATGTTGTTGTCTTGTATGGCCAAAGTCATAACCTGAACTCCAATGAATTTTTTCAATGTAAGAAGTTTAATGACCTAAGCTTAAATTAATCTTAATTTATTAAATCCTAACATAGTTATTTACGAAAATAGTGAAAATAGAGAACTGGTTCACTTAAACCTAACCCGGACAAGCTGGATAAGTCTCTTATACAATAATATTTATTTCTTTGTA
>CBDTVA010000008.1:0-18497 GCA_965363935.1 uncultured Gammaproteobacteria bacterium
GCCCATCTTAAGATAAGTACTTTTACGAACAAGTTCTAAAGTACTAAATGCACTGAATCTTCATGACTTTGCAAAACATTTTGACTTCACCCGTAGGATGACTACGAATAAAGCCAAAATAACTTGTAAAGCCTTGAATCTTCAGCACCTTGATCACTCTCACTACGTTTCAACTGATTATTCCAGGTTAAACAGCAATTGCAGGATATTTCTGAAATTGAGTTTTAATCAGATTTCGTTGCTGCTTGCCCCTTCATAAGGCGCTTGTATCGCAGTAAAGCTTCTTTCCGGCTTTGAGCGACATCAACGATGGCGGATGTCGCTGTGTTTTTTACAGGCGTTTTATTCCAGCGATTGATATATGCGTGATTTTTGTCAAACCGCTGAGTTTGCGTCAAGGGGTTAAATATTCTGAAATAAGGTGCAGCATCGACTCCACAACCGGCGACCCACTGCCATCCCATAGAGTTATTGGCCAGATCGGCATCCACCAGGGTGTGCCAGAACCAGCGAGCGCCTTCCAGCCAGGGGATGCCAAGGTTTTTTGTTAAAAAGGATGCCGCCAGCATCCTGACCCGGTTATGCATCCAGCCTGTTTCCCATAATTGTCGCATTCCGGCATCAATAATTGGAACACCAGTAGTACCACGTTGCCATTGTTCCAGCTTGGCGTTATCGAATTGCCAGAAGCTTTGAGTAAATTTTTTGTTCATGGGCTGGTTTGCCGTATCCGGGAAATGACGAAGTGTATATCGGGCAAATTCGCGCCAGATTAACTGCCTTAAAAAACCTTCAGAATTGTCTGAACGCTTACTGTCATAGAAAGTAATGAAGGGTTCCAGTGCGGTAAAAATTTGTTGTGGGGAGATTTCACCGAAATGCAGATGTGGTGACAGGCCGGAAGTTCCATTAATGCGGGGAAAATCTCGATGCTGGCTATACTGCTCAAGATTATGGGCAATAAAGAAATCCAGCTTTTTTAATGCGCCTTCTTCTCCCGGCTGCCAGTGCCGGGATAATTTAGTGTGCCATGGATGCTTGCCCAGTAATCCGAGCTGATTGAGGTTCAAAGCATTAACCTGAGAAGTATCGATGTCAGATAATACAGGCGCGCCGGGCGGCCATAGCGTCTCTGTGTCAGAGTGATGAAAACTGGAATGATTCAGTTGTTGCCGCAGGCGTTTATAAAAAGGCGTAAATACCCTGTAGGGAGTATTCCGGGTTTTCGTCAGAAAATCATTGCCATCTAAAAGTAATTCATCCTGAAATCGTTTTACCAGGAACCCTTTTTTGTTCAATGTTGTGTCTATCTCAGTTTCACAAAGAACGCGTTGCGGCTCCGGTCGATTGGTCCAGGTTATGGCATCTGCTTGAAACGTTGACAGAAGTTCGGGTATTTTTTGTTTTGAATGTGCTTTGAAAAAATGCAGTTTGATGCCGCGTTGTTGCAAATCTGCTGATAATTTCAACAGACTGTGATGTAGCCACCAACTGGAAGCCGGGCCGGTTTGCCAGGGCTCATCTTCTTCAGAGCTGTGTACAAAGACTGCCGCAACAGGTCTACCCCTTTGCAGGGCCCAGTTTAAGGCAGGATTTTCAGCAAGGCGTAAATCACGCTGGAACCATACAAGAGTGTTCATTTCAGGTACCTTCTAATTTATTTTTTTGCAAGATTATACATTTATTGTACAAGAAATATTGACTTGTACAATAAATGTATATAATATTTTTAACTAGGCATATGTTTGACTTTTGAAGACTTAGCCTAATGTTTGGTAAAGAGCAGGAGCTAATTACTGTGAAAGACACTCGAAAAAATACTGCTTTTTCAACATCCTGTATGAACAATAAGGTCAAGATTGGCGTCAGTGCATGCCTGCTAGGTCATACCGTTCGTTTTGACGGCGGTCATAAGAAAAATCCTTTTATTTCAGTATCTCTGGCTCGATATGCGGATCTGCAACCGGTTTGTCCTGAGGTGGAGGCAGGATTCAATACACCTCGCCCTGCTATGCAGCTGCGCCAGCAGGGGCAAACCATAAAACTGCTGGTCAGTAAAAATATCGGGCAGGATTTCACCGAACAGATGAATCACTATGCCCGGACAAGAGTTCTGAAACTGGGTGATCTGGACGGTTATATTTTCAAGAAAAATTCCCCAAGCTGTGGTCTGTTTCAAGTTCCCGTGGTGATAAACAGGGATGGGTATCGTCAGAAATCGGGTAGGGGTTTATATGCCCAGGCCTTTGTCAAACGTTTTCCTCTGACGCCTGTTGAAGAAGAAGGCAGACTCAATGATGTCCGATTGCGAGAGAATTTCTTTGAACGTGTCTATGCCTACCGCCGCTGGAAGTCTATAGCTAATGCGGACACTAATGTGCATGGATTTATAAAGTTTCATTCACGACATAAATTGCTGCTTATGGCACGTGGCAGCAGTTATTACCAGGAGCTGGGTAGAGTGGTTTCCGGAACAACCAAAGCGGATCTGGCTGAACAGCGGGAAATTTATATACACCGGTTTATGCAGATAATGTCATTGATTCCAACACCAGGACGACAGGTTAATGTGCTGCAACATATCCTGGGTTATTTAAAGCAGGTTCTGAGTCGAGAAGATAAGCAGGAGTTACTGCAGGTATTTGAAGCCTATCGGCAGCGGCAATTACCTTTGATTACTCCGATCACCTTATTGCGACATTACCTGAGGATACATCCACAGTCGTATATCAATCAACAGCATTATCTTGCACCTTATCCAGAACAATTAGCATTTCGATCTTATGTTTGAAGGAGAGTTTCTTATGAGTGAAGCAAGGATCACCAGTAATAGTCTGGCTCATTTAAAATTTACCGCCAGGTGGCAGGATGATACAGAGCTACATACTGCAATGCAGCATTGGCAAAAATTTAATGTCTGGAGAGATATTGATCTCCTGCCTGAGCCATTACTTGATGATATTCTGGGAAAGCCGGTTGGGGAAGGAGCATGGCATTCATTTAATGCTGATGAGCTTGTGTCTGGCTGGAACAAAAATAAGCTGATAACTTTACCATTGAAAAATTTTACTGGCCGTTTTCGCAATGGTCTGCCGATCTTTCCAAGGGCTGGTCGATTTTATCCCAGAGGGATGATAAATGGTATAGACGGGGTTTATCATGATGATATTTTACCGCTGAGAATTGTTGAGATAACAGATGATGAAATGCTGATTGACTATAATCATCCGCTGGCAAAAAACAGGCTGGAAATCAAAGTCGATATTATTGAAATTAAGCCGGCTTCTGATGAGCATGGTGGACGATGTAATGAGGTGATAGAAGAGTTACTGGATGGACCAGGAATGCAAATCCGATATCAGGGCAGAAAAACGGATTTTTTTACTGACTATGCTTTTGAAAGAATTGATGAAGAAGCGGATAGTATTTTCTACACGCCACAAAGAAATGTTCATCACCTTGATGCCCATGCACGAGATACTATAAAAGCTATTTATGCCGAGCATATTCAACCAGGTAATGAAGTACTTGATTTAATGGCCAGTTGGGAATCCCATCTACCGGAGAATTTGCCAGATATCGAGGTTGTTGGACTTGGAATGAATGAAGCGGAGTTAAAATCTAATCCACAGCTGAGTCATTATGTAGTGCATGATCTTAATAAAAATCCGGTTCTGTCATTTGCCAGGCAAAGATTTGACCGGGTCATCTGTACAGCTTCTATTGAATACTTAACCCAGCCAATAACAATTTTCAGTGAAATCAGACAATTACTCAAACCAGAAGGTAAATTTATTGTTACGTTTTCAAATCGCTGGTTTCCCACAAAAGCCGTTATGTTATGGGCAGAAATGCATGAATTTGAGCGCCTGGGTCTGGTTGCAGACTACTTTCGGGAAGCCAACTGGAGTGGTCCGGTTAATACCATTTCGAATCGTGGCTTGCTGAGAGCGGATGATGATCCACACTATGAAAAAACTCCATTTTCTGATCCGGTCTATGCTGTCTGGGGGGAAAAATAAAGGCACAAGAGTTTAGAAAATGCGGTAAAAAAATCACACTTATTCTTTTGCCTTCCATAAAGTGTCAGGATGACCTTATATGGATGAATACGAGTTCACAGCTGTTTTTAATAACAATAAGTGAGGGAGAAATTGACATGGTAGAACTGGGGCATGTGGTGTTTTATGTAAATGATGCAGAAGCACTGCAGGCATTTCATGAATTAACTCTGGTTGAAGGTATTATGCCAGCGCTTGAGTCGAGTCATGCGTTAGCATACGCAAAAAAGCTGGCAATTGAAATGTCACCTGAACAGATAATAGTGGTTAATTTATCAGGGCGTGGCGACAAGGATATTCATACGGTGGCACAGCTGAGTGGCGTGCAAATATGATTAATGGCCTGTTATTGAATTATCAGCTTTCTTCCGCTTTGCCAAATGGAGGGACTGTTCGCTGAAAAATATTGATGGCAATAGCGGCACGATGACCCAGTAATATACCACCCGATGCTTGAAAACTATCGCTGGTGAGATGGCAATAATTGCCACCCATAAAAATCGGTACATTTAGATTTTTAATCAAATGGGTTAAATCTTTATTGAAATCGGTTGTCATTGTGGTTTGCACAGAAAGTACTACCGCTTTGGCTGCAGAACGTCGGCTAACATACTCCAGTTGATCAAGAGGTAAATCACTTCCAAAATAAAGCACACGATAACCTCTGGAAAGGGCGCTTAAGGCAAATAACATCAGTCCAATTTCATGATAGGTGCCGGGAGCACAGGCACAGATAATGCGTGCGCCTCTGGCTTGAGAATAGGCATGATGAAAACGTGCCCCCAGTCTGTTTTTTAACCAGCTGGTATAGAAATGTTCCCTGGCAATGCCACCCTCCGGGTGAGTTTGCCATTCTTTTCCCAACAGGTTGAGTGCGGGTTCAATTAATTGTTCCGTGACCATATCAATAGGATAGAGTGAAGAAGCTTCATTGTAAATGGCATCAATACGTTCACTACTGAAGTCATTAACTGCATCCAGTGTCTTGTGCAGAAAGTCTTTCCAAATTACAGTCAGAGCGGTCTCCTGTGCGGAATGCTCAGATCGGTCAGCCTGTATCGACGGTAAATTTTCTATTGATAAAAGTTCAGCAATATTGGGTAAAGAATGCCCATCCTGAAGTAGATCGAGAATTTTAAGTACACGTTGTACGTCTGAATCGCTATACAGACGATGTCCTTTTGGTGTTCGCTCCGGCGTGAGCAGACCATAGCGTCTTTCCCATGCACGAAGGGTAGATGCTCCTACATGGGTTTTTTCGGAAAGCAGTCTTATGGGAAAGTATTCCCCAAGGCTGCCTGTGGATGGTTCTGGTTGTTCCTGAGTTTTATTCCAGCGACTATTCATCTTTTCTATGTACAAAATAAATAAATATATACAATTATATTGTCTAATAATTTAATGTAAAGAAAATGCGCTTGATGTTTAAATCTAAATACTTAAGTTCCTGATAATAAAAGCGTATTATAAGATTCTGTGCTGAAATGTTGCTCATTAATGGTTCAAGTGATAATGTACAATCACAGTAGCTAACAAAGGTAAACTCATGAATTTAGATGCACTACAGTCTTCACTGGAACGGCATTTTCGTGTAATTGATAAGATCATTCTATCACGCCAGGATCCGGTGACCGGATTATTACCGGCAAGTACCGCTGTCAATGCCCATGGTGATTATACGGATGCCTGGGTCCGGGATAATGTCTACAGCATTCTTAGTGTCTGGGGACTTGCTCTGTCTTATCGCAAACATAATCCGGATCATCATCGCAGCTATTTACTGAGTCAGAGTGTGGTCAAGTTGATGCGGGGACTGCTGACCGCTATGATGCGGCAATCGGATCGTATCGAAACCTTCAAAAACACCCTGAATCCCCTGGATGCCTTACATGCCAAGTATGGAACTAATACCGGCCTGGCTGTGGTTGGGGATGATGAGTGGGGGCATTTACAACTCGATGCCAGTTCACTTTTTTTGTTGATGATCGCACAAATGATCGCTTCAGGGCTGCGGCTTATTTATACTCTGGATGAAGTGAATTTTGTGCAAAACCTGGTTCATTATATCAGTCGTACATACTGTACACCTGACTTTGGCATATGGGAGCGAGGTAATAAAATCAATCATGGCACAACTGAAATTAACTGTAGTTCGGTAGGTATGGCTAAAGCTGCACTCGAAGCTATGGATGGTTTTAACTTGTTTGGTAATGTTGCGAGTCAGGAAGCTGTGATTCATGTTATTCCCAGTGATATTGCACGTTCCCGTTTTACACTTCAGGGTTTGCTGCCTAGAGAATCGAACTCCAAAGAAACTGATGCAGCATTACTCAGTATTATTGGTTATCCGGGCTATGCGATAGAAGATGAAGAACTGCTTGAAGGTACCCGGGATAAAATTATCAGGAAACTTTCGGGGCGCTACGGGTGTAAACGTTTTCTACTTGATGGTCATCAGAGCAGTATTGAAGATGCCACTCGCTTGCACTATGAACCTTCAGAGTTGCGTGAATTTGAGCATATTGAATCGGAATGGCCGTTATTTTATACCTATCTTCTGCTGGATGCACTGATGCGTGAAAATGCCACAGACATTAAACACTGGCAGAAAAAACTGCAGCCTCTGTTTATTGAGCAAAATGGCCTGGCATTGTTACCCGAACTTTATATTGTGCCCAAAGAACTGATAGAAGCTGAAAAACTCAATCCTGGCAGCCAGACGCGGGTTGCCAATGAAAACTTGCCACTGGTCTGGGCACAAAGTCTTTTTATGCTGTCGGACATGATACTTGATGGAGTATTGCTTCCCAGCGATATTGATCCATTGCGTCGTCGTGATCGAATTGGACATAAACGCAGTACCCATCCACTGGTACCAGTACTGGCTGAAAATGAATCTGTTAAACAGCAATTGCTTGATCTGGGGCTCAATAGTGAAACACTGGAGGATGTCAAACCTATCAGAATAATGCATGCTTCAGAGCTTTCCAGGGTTCACAGGTTGTTGGGTAAAAACGACAAACTGTCCCTAAGCGGTCGACCACTGCTGGTATCACGAACCATTACCACATCACGTTTACACCTGCTTGCCAATAAGGAAATTTTTTTTCTGCCTTATTATTTTAATCCACGCGGATTTTATTTTAGTTACGATAATAAATTAATGGCGGAACACTTTCGTGCGACTTTAAAGTTTCTTGCCATGCACTGGGATCAGCCAGGCCAGCCTATTGTGCCATTTCTTGTACGCGAAGATATGCTGGTAGATAATGATCAGGATGTAATACTTGAACTATTACATAGCTTTCAGTCAGCAGAGTGTGATTCAGTAAGCATCACAACTGGACCCCTTGGACAATTATTAACAACAGCAGCGGTAGAGCGAATCGATTATCTGCATGATTTTAAGTTACAGGATCTGAAGTTGCCTCCTGTTAATCGCAATGTTTGCAGCAAATCACCGGATATAGAAACACATGCACCATTAACAGCGCAGGAACTGCAACGACTTGCAACCGAAGACGATGCTTCTTTAATTAATACATTGATAGGCAATAGTAATCATCGACAACAGATGAGTGCTCTTGGCTTATTATGGCAGCGCAATGGAGCGGATTTTCAACTTCCGGTGGCACAGGAAAAATTAACCTTAGCCTCTATTGCCGAGCAGCACTATGAATCAGCAACCGCCTGCCATGACTGGGCTGTGGTGCGTCGTATTGCAGATCTTACCGGAAAGTATGATGATCGTCTGGAAGATGCCTTGCTGGATATTATTATCCGCCAGAAACGTCTGGCCATCGGTCGCGCATACAGTGAAAAAGCGACCTTTTCCAAACCTCTGGAGAGTACGGGAATCGTAAAAACCATAGCAAAATATTGTGGAAATAATCCTGCAGAAAGTGTACTAACTCAGGAAGTTATGTTACATCTTGGACATTTGATCCGAACCGAACCTGAACTGTTTAAAAATATGCTAACGCTTCGTACCTGGCATTTGGTTCAGCTGCTGGTGGGGCAAATCAGTCGGGAAAAAAACCTGGCCATGGGTAATGCTTACGAGGCATTACTGGCTCTGGCCCCGCATGATATTTATGATCATCTTCGTTCTGTCCTGAAATCGTTCACCCGGGAAGTGACGCAATTAATCGACCAGGAACATCTGCACGTTGCAGATATCCCCCGTTTTGATTCAATCAAAACGACACCCCTGGACACTGAGCTGTCCGAAGTTGAAGACTGGGCACAGTGGCGACTGCATGCCGGAATAATGAGTCGTTTGCCTTCAGGCTTTTATAAAGATATATGGTATTTGTTACAGCAGTGTAATGGTCTGGTTATCGGCGATAAATACAGCGTTCAAAATCGTATGGGATCGGAGCTTACACTAGACTCAACAGCTGGGGAACGGAATTTTGCATTGAGAATTGACGGTTTATTGCAGAGCATTCATGCACCGGATTATCGCCAGTTGAATATTGAAGTAATTGAAAGCCTGGCAAGGCTGTTCCGACAAAGTCCGGAATTTCATATTGATAATGATTTAATACTGGATGTTTTGATTGGCCATGCGGTAAGAATTGCCTGGAAAAAGCATACCACTAAGGGTAATTATGACGAACAGCGAGGACAGGCCTGGGAAGAATTTTATACGCTATCCCCATGTGAAACTGAGAAGGAATTTATTGAAGCGTTTATGTCGCTGTTAACACCGGGAAGCTGACGGGCAATTGAAAATTGATAAATGCAAATAAATTTTTGCGGTTGCCCTTAATTATGAAAAAGACCCGGTTTCGGATTGGGCTGATAGATACATCAGTGCCTATCAGGACTCAAGGGTTGACTTGTGGCGACTCGATTGAGTTATGCGTAGCCAATATCCTTAAACTTCGTATTACGGGTCGATAAAAAAAGGCTACTTATAGTATCAGGTTCCCATTCCTGTCAATCTAAAACCTCTATTCTGACCTGGGTGATTCCCACTTTAATTAAAGCTATTTCTTCTGCTGCAGCACGGGACAGATCAATAATTCTTTTCTTGCTATACGGCCCTCTGTCATTAATTGTTACCATCACCGATTTATTGTTGGTTAAATTCGTTACCTTCACTTTGGAACCAAATGCAAGTTTTTTGTGCGAGCCAGTAAGCTTGTTTTTATCATAGAGCTCGCCACTGGCAGTTTTCTTTCCCTGAAAGACATCGGAATAGTAAGCTGCTATGCCTTCTTCAGCAGCCTGACATTCTGTTGCAACAAAGACGGCTAAACATAGTGTGCATGATAGGAGGTGGCGTAAAATAACCGGTTTCATTTTTTTTCCTTTTAAGTGGTAATCTGATTGGGTAATATAAATGATTTTTGAGAAAAAATTCAAGTCTTTTGCCTTTAGTTTCTTTAATTAAATTACATTCTTGTTAACAACTGTTTTCAGTGATAATGTCAGCAATATTTATCTGAAACGTGTGTTACATCGAAACAGGTATGGTATTAGCGAAATAAACTTGCGGCATTTTTTACTATACTTAATTACATGTTACATGCATTTAGCAATCCAGTGGATTGCCCCTACAGTTTATATGAGAATATGTTTCAGCGCCTAAAATGGTTTATGATATTAAACAGCCTGTAGTCTTTGATTAGGAGGGAAATGCTATGTTAAGTATCAAATTTTATGGGGTAAGAGGTTCAATTTCGGTTTTTGGAGATGAATACAGGGAGTTTGGAGGCAATACCACGTGTATTCAGGTTATGGATACTGATACAAAAAGAATTGGTATTCTCGATGCTGGTACTGGTATAAGACAATTAGGCAAAGATATTATGTCCATGAATACCGGACAGACCGAGATTTTTATCGCTTTTTCTCATTTTCACTGGGATCATATCCAGGGATTTCCGTTTTTTGCACCTGCTTATGAAAAGAATATGCGGATCAATATTCTGGCTTTAGGTCAGGATAGAAAAGTTGAAAATCTAAGAGATATTTTTGATACTCAAATGCAGGAACGTTTTTTTCCGCTGACAATGGAGGAGATGGGAGCAACGTTTAATTTTCTTTCTATTGATAAAAACAGTGAAGTGTTTATGCCTCCGGACAGAATTCCTATCAAAATTACTGCAGTTAAACATGGTCACCCTGGAGGGGCTTACAGCTACCGTTATGAGCGAAGAGGACGATCTGTTGTGATTTGTACAGATATTGAACATGGTGATAAGATTAATAAAAACATAGTTGCCTTAGCTACAGATGCTGATTTATTAGTTCATGAAGCTCAATATTCCAGTGCAGAACTAAAACTAAAAAAAGGCTGGGGACACAGTAGTTATGACCAGGCTATTGAGGTTGCCAGGCAGGCTAATGTAAAAAAATTGATCATCACGCATCATGATCCAGAACATGATGATGATTATTTGCGGGATAAGGAAAAATGGTGTCAGCAGCTATTTGCTGATTGTGAGTTTGCCAGAGAAGGTATGATTGTTGATGTTTAATTCTGAGCTTAACTTTGAGCTTAACTTTGAGTTAACTTCAATATGGGAAAAAATTGCGCATAAAATTTTACTGCCATGATTTCATCTAAGGCCATATTGTTCTGCGGCAAATGTCTATTACTCAGCTTATACTTAATGTCGTCGGTTGCCCTGCCTGCCGATAATATAACGGAGCTGGTTTTATCTAATGGTTTGAAAATCATCGTTAAGCCTGACCATCGTTCACCCGTCGCAGTCTTTCAAATATGGTACAAAGTAGGCTCCGGATATGAGCGAGAGGGTATAACCGGGGTTTCCCATATGCTTGAACATTTAATGTTTAAAAGGAACAACAATATTGTTCTGGGTGAAGCTTTTAACCAATTGCACAACATTGGTGCCAGAGGCAATGCTTATACCAGCAGGGATCACACTTTTTTTTACCACCTTCTGGAAAAAAAATATTTAGCGCTTGCTTTTGCCGTGGAAGCAGAGCGAATGCAGCATTTATCACCCTCCATCAAAGACTTTAACATCGAAAAAAAAGTGATTCGGGAGGAACTGCAAAGCTGCATTGGCAGGGAGCCCTATCTGCCTGCCTATAATGCTCTTTACAAACTGGCTTTTCAACAAAACGGCTATCAATTTCCAGTACTGGGGCGACCGCAGGATCTGGATTTTTTAACCCTGGAAAACACCCTGTCGTGGTATAACAATCACTATGCTCCAGACAATGCAAGCATTGTGGTAGTTGGTGATATCAAGGCAGCAGAAGTTTTTGCCTTAGCCCGAAAACATTTTGCATCCATCAGCAAGAAAGCTCAGCCTGTCAGTCACCGCTCTGATGCAAAAACAACCAAAAAAGCGGCATCGCGTTTTATAATGTCTGAATCCACCAGGGTAGGGGCCATCCTGCTGGCGTTTAAAGTACCGTCAATTAAAACCTCAATGCCTGCCTGGGAAGCTTATGCTCTGGAAGTACTGGCAGGATGGTTCGACAGTGGAACTAATTCACGCCTGACCAGTGCATTGATCAGAGACCGGCAACTGGCGCATGAAATTACGGTTCAGTATTCACCTATGGTTCGCCAGCACAGTTTGTTTATTATTGAAGCTTTACCCGCGCAGAATGTTACACTCCAGCAGTTGGAACAGGCTCTGGATGAGGAACTGCAAAAGATAAAAAATGAACTTATTAGCCAGCAAACCTTAAAAAAAATAAAAAATCAAATGATTGCCACAGAAATTTTTGATAGAGACTCTATTTACACCCAGGCAGAAATTATTGGTCAGGCAGAATCCGTTGGTATCCACTGGTCAGAAGATGCTCAATACATTGAACGAATAAAAGCAGTCACAGCTGAGCAGGTAAAAAAGGTATTACATAAATATTTTATTACTGAGAAAAAGTTTGTGGTACTTCAGGATTTACAATATGTCGGGGAAAAGTAAAACAATAGTTTTTAGCGGCTAAAAACTTCTTCTTCTATTGCTGTTAGCAGTTAGTATAATCATCAACAGGCTATATAATCATCAGGAGAGGGCGCAATGAGACATGACCGGGAGCATAAGAGTGTTGCCGGCTTATTTGTGCGGTTATGAGTGTGGCTGCTGTATTGCCGGGTGTGGGACGATACAAATGCGTGAAGAGTTTGTCGGTGCCGTTGGTTTAAATAAAATAGTACGTTATCAACTCGATCCAAGAGACAAACGCAGTGCCAGCGGTTACTATGAGCTGGTTGGGAATGAAGACGGTGTTTTTGGTTGTATGACCCTGCTGGGTTGCCAGGATGTGTGCCCCAAAGACCTGCCGCTACAGTCAAAGATCGCTTATCTGCGGCGTAAAATGCTGGAAATTGGTTTAAAAGGAGCTTCTGAAGCCTGTTCAGACTAATTTTTTATATAAAATATTACATCAGTTATGCTTTTCATGAGGAGAAACGCTAATGCATAATTTTGATTTTCTGGTAATAGGGTCGGGTCCGGCTGGGCAGAAAGCGGCCATTCAGGCTGCTAAGTTAGGGAAAAGAGTTGCTATTGTAGATCGGCGCGGCGATGTCGGTGGTGTCTGTCTGCGCACCGGTACGGTACCCAGCAAGACACTGCGTGAGGCGGTGCTCTATCTCAGTGGTTATAGCCAGCGGGGTTTTTACGGGCAGGGATATCGGCTCAAAGACGATCTGACCATGGCCGATCTCAAGCAGCGGCTGTACACCACAATCCAGCGTGAAGAAGAGGTGATTCTGCACCAGCTGAATCGTAATGGTGTCCAGGTTTTTAACGGCATGGCAAGCTTTATCGACGATCACCACGTTCAGGTAGAAGACGATAAAGGCAAGCTGATCGAAATTCAGGCGGACTATTTTATGATTGGAACCGGAACTCATCCGGTACGTCCTGACAGCTACCCCTTTGACTGCGGCAAGGTTATTGACAGTGATACCATTCTGGAGCTGGAGGAGCTGCCTTGCTCCATGACCGTTATAGGTGCCGGGGTCATCGGGGTTGAATATGCGTCTATCTTTAGTGCGCTGGATGTTGAGGTGAATCTTATCGATGGTCGTGACAGCCTGCTCGGCTTTATGGATCGGGAGCTGACTGATGAGCTGGTGCATCAGTTTCGAGATCAGGCAATGGTGGTTCGCCTGGGCGAGCAGGTGGATAGTATTAGCCAGCAGGAGGATGGTTCGATGCTCACTGCACTCAAGAGCGGCAAGCAATTACGCTCCGAAGTGGTTCTGGTGGCGGCGGGTCGTTCTGGCAGCACTCGTACCCTCAATCTAGAGATGGCAGGTGTCGAGCAGAGCAATCGAAACCTTATCAAAGTCAATGAGTGCTACCAGTCGAGTCAGCCTCATATTTATGCAGCGGGTGATATTATCGGCTTCCCCAGCCTCGCCTCTACTTCAATGGAACAGGGGCGTCAGGCCGCCAGCCATGCCTTCGGTCAGAATATTTGTAATAAGCTGGAAAACTTTCCGTTTGGAATCTACGCGGTTCCCGAGATGAGTATGGTGGGAATGACCGAACAGGATCTGACCAAACAGAATATTCCTTACGAAGTGGGAGTGGCGCGTCTGCGCGAGACGACTCGAGGACAGATCATGGGACTGGAACACGGACTGCTAAAGCTTATTTTCAGTCTGGAAAAGAGGGAATTGCTGGGCGTCCATATCCTGGGTGAGGGCGCTACTGAACTGATTCATATTGGTCAGGCAGCCCTGGTGCTCAAAGGTGGACTTGATTACTTCCTCAACAACGTGTTCAACTACCCGACTCTGGCCGAGGCATACAAGATTGCAGCCCTTGATGCCTGGAACCGCTTGAGTTGAGATCTGATACGCTGATAGAGACAGTAAAGACGCTTTATAAATCAAACCATAATTCCATACAGGGTGACGATGTGCAGGGAACGAATTGCCAGGAGCAAAAACACGGGGATGATTTTAACTATAGCCTGGTCAGCAGAACAATTCTGTTATCTGGAGAAAACCCGGAACAAAAGCGTCAGGAAATTCTGGATTATTTTCTCAATACCTTTGATGTCTATGAGAGATTATTTTCTGTCTTAGCCAGCGAAGACGTTTTTTTTAAAAAAGTCATTCGTCTGCGCCAGCCGCTGATTTTCTATTTTGCTCACACGGCAAGTGTTCTATATTAATAAATTACATGTTGCCAAATTTATTAAACAGCGCCTTGATGCCTCACTGGAATCCCTGTTTGCCATTGGCGTGGACGAAATGTCCTGGGATGATCTGGATGAAAATAATTACCACTGGCCGGCCATGTCTGAGGTAAGGGCCTATCGGAAAAAAGTCAGGGATATGGTTTGTGAATTTATTCAACACTGTGAAATAAAACTTCCCATCAGTGCAGAAGATCCGTTATGGATTATTTTAATGGGCATAGAACATGAGCGTATACATCTGGAAACATCATCTGTACTTATCCGGCAGCTGCCAATAGAAAATGTAAGACCAGATCCTGCATGGGCTGTCTGCCCTAAATCAGGTGCGGCTCCAAAAAATACTCTCAAGGAAGTGAAGGGGGCTGTGCTTATCCTGGAAAAAAATGAGGCAGCACCCATCTGGGGCTGGGATAATGAGTATGGTCAGCATAAAGCGACAGTCAGTGACTTTAAGGCCAGTCAATATCTGGTATCCAATCAGGAATATTTAGCCTTTGTACAAGATGGCGGATATGCCAGATCAAACTACTGGAGTGAGGAAGGCAGGCAATGGCTGGAATTTTCAAATGTCAGTCACCCGGAATTCTGGATTAAACATGCTGACAGCTATCGCTATCGCACGCTACTGGAAATCATTGACATGCCATGGGACTGGCCGGTGGATGTCAATTACCTGGAAGCCAGTGCGTTCTGTCAATGGTTATCGGAAAAGCAAGGCCGGTCAATACGATTGCCGAGCGAAGATGAATGGTATGTGTTAAGAAATAAACTGCACACAGATCAGCCTTATTGGCAGAAGGCGCCGGGTAATATCAATCTCGAATACTGGAGTTCCTCCTGTCCGGTGACAGAATTTGAACAGGCTGATGGTTTCTATGATATTATCGGTAATGTCTGGCAATGGACAGAAACACCGATTTATGCCTTTTCCGGCTTTAAGGTACATCCGGCCTATGATGATTTTTCCACTCCGACGTTTGACGGAAAACATAATTTAATTAAGGGCGGCTGCTTTATTTCAACCGGCAACTACGCCATTAAAGATTCCCGTTATGGCTTTCGAAGGCACTTTTTTCAGCATGCGGGTTTTCGCTATATTGAGTCTAATGCAGCAGTGACCGATCCGACCAATATCTACGAAACAGATGATTTGATCGCACAGTATATTGAATTTCATTATGGTGACATGCATTATAATGTGCCTAATTTTGCCCAGCAGTGCGCTGCTAAATGTCTGCAGCTTATGCAGGGTAAAAGCACTGAACGGGCACTGGATCTGGGTTGTGCTGTGGGCCGCAGTTCATTTGAACTGGCCAGGGAATTTGCCCATGTGGATGGACTGGATTTTTCCGCACGCTTTATTCAGGTTGCTTCTAACCTGCAAAAAACCGATCGGCAATATTATGTGATCCCTGATGAAGGAGATCTGGTCAGATATAAAGAAGTGACCCTAAGTCAATTGGGTTTGCAGGAAACCGCTTCACGGGTGCAGTTTATGCAGTCTGATGCCTGTAACCTGGCAGAAAAATATACTGATTATGATCTGGTATTTGCCGGTAATTTACTGGATCGGCTGTATGCACCCGAGTATTTTTTGCAACTGATCCAAAGCAGGATCCGCCCGGGCGGTCTGTTAGTTCTTACTTCACCTTATACCTGGCTGGAAGATTTTACTCCCAGAGACAAATGGCTGGGCGGTTTTAAAGTAAATGGCGAAAATTACACTACTCTGGACGCTCTGCATACTATTCTGGGTGACAATTTTGTAGCAGTGGGTGCCCCCAGCGACATACCCTTTGTGATCCGTGAAACGGCCAGGAAATTTCAACATACCCTGTCACAAATGACGGTCTGGCAAAAAAAGAATAATGTCCGCACTAAATCAGGATAACTGTTTTTATGCCATTTCCTAAACTGAATATGGCGGCCTATCATACGACCATAAATCCCTTTATAAAGAACGATATATCCGGCTCCAGCGCTCAGACTTCGAGCATTGATGAATTGCTTGCATGGGTGGATGAAGATGCCAGATCCCTGTGGTCGGACAAAACACTGCTGGACTATAATGCTCCTATGGGCATAGCCCCGCTCAGAGAGGAAATTGCCCGCTGGCATGGCGTCAGGATGGAACAGACACTGTGCTTTGCCGGTGCGGTTGAAGCCGTTTTTTGCCTTTGTGCAACACTGCTTTCTGCTGATGATCATGTGCTTGTCATACAACCGGGTTTTGAACCTTTATGGGCCATTCCTAATGCCTTAGGGGCCAGGGTGTCCAGCCTTAATCTGGACTATTCTGTGACCAAAGCTTGCTGGTCTCTTGACCTGAACAAACTTGAACAGATACTGGAAAAAACAACCCGACTGCTTATTATTAATTTTCCCCATAATCCTACCGGCATGACAGTTTCTCTGGACGATTATAAAGAAATCATTCAGCTGGCGGATAAAAAAGGTATCTGGATTTTATCCGATGAAGTCTTTCGTGGCCTGGAACATCAACCGCAACAGCAACTGCCCACTCTGGCGGGCCTTTATCATCGCGGTATTAGTATCAGCGTACTGTCAAAAGCATTTGGCCTGGGCGGTGTACGTGTTGGCTGGGCGGTAAGTCAGGATCAGGCCTTATTGGCCGATATGCTAAACACTAAATTTTACCTTTCTGTGTGTAATGGTCATACAGATGAATTACTGGCAACTCTGGCTCTGAAAGCAAGAAAGGTAATTTTGCAAAGAAATTTAGTTATAATCCGGGAGAATCTGAAGTTATTAACCCGGTTTATGCACTTACATGAAACTGTCTTTGACTGGGCTCATCCAGAAACGGGCTGTGTTGCTTTTCCAAAAGTGATTAGCGAGCAATATAAGCAACATTTCTGTGCAAGCCGGGCAAAAAAATCAGGTTTAAAATTACTCCCCGGACATTTATTTGCAGGCGATGCCAGTCGTTTTCGCATCGGTTTTGGTAACCGGTCGTTTAAAAATAATTTAAAAAAACTAGCAGCGTCAATAAGCTGAAGTTACTGTGGGTATTTATTTTGTTGGCTTAGTGTTGGCAAGTAATAGAGAATCATACTAAATGCCGTGAAAAGGTAATCTTAAAAACTTGTTCAAATTAGTTCTACCGTTCCTGAGCCGATAAATAATGCAGTAACTAATATTAGTGCTTTGGGCGTAAACCGGCCATTTCTTGGATTCAGATATACTGTGAATTATGATCTAAAATGCAAATTAATTTATGCGCATGCCCTAAGTCGCTATTTGTACTTAGCAGCAATTGAACCGTCTCAAAAAGCGGCAAGACTTGCGAGTCTGCCTGAATTGGATTGTTCGGCAATTCTTGCCGCAGATTGTGATAAAAAATCGCTCAATTCGGGTTTAAGAGTCCAGAGAAGTCTAGCTAACTACATTCTGGTAAAAAGAAAATAGCTTTATAACTTGTTTTAACCTTTCTACCTGCTTTTTTTGCTTCGGCAGCATTCCCCATTTTCAGTATTTCAAGCAACTTAACTATGGCTTTATGACCTTCTTTAATTACTAGAAGAAAGGCATCTTTGTCTGCAACTGAATAGCTTGCCGCTCCAACTTCTGCCCATTTAATTGCCAACCAATCTCCATAACGATTTCCCAGGTGTTGCAGTTGTTCAGCAGAACTATCTTCTGTAATACCGTTTAAGATTATTTCCATAGCTTCGTGAAAGTCGTTTATTTTGTCATTGAGAGAAACAATATCGGCATCTACCCTCATGCGCCACAGGGAATAGCGTATCTCCTCCATATGTGCATGGGCTTTCTTAACTTTTCCTGCCTTAAGCATTGCCAGAGCCTCTTCACCAACAGTTACCGGGCGATTGATTTTACTGCTGAAGGCAACTGTCTGGTTTAATAGATCAGGAACATCATTTGCATATTTATTTGCAAGTACAGCCCATGACTTGATAAATTTCTGCACCACAACAATAGCTTTCTCCTTATTTTTCTTCTTACTGGTAAGAGCAAGAGACTTCTTGTAAAGTCCATAAGGTTCCACAATATCTTTTGTGAAAACAGCATATTCTGAAGCCAGTACCAGGCTAGGAATGCTTAACAAAAACACGCAAACAGTAACAAATTTTATTCTCATGGTAAACCTCATTTGTTTTGGTATCATTTGATTTATTCCCAAATGGTCATATCTACTTGCCGAACAGTTAAATGTATGGAAACAATGAATGCTGGATAAACACGATTTAGTATTTCTTATTTTCAACATTTATTGATGATTAAGACAAAATAACA
>CBDTVA010000009.1:0-18448 GCA_965363935.1 uncultured Gammaproteobacteria bacterium
TAAAAATTAAATATGAGGTTATTTTCTAACCGATATCCAGGGTGAATACTGTGAAGACTGTGAAGACTGCGCAAGAAATTGATGCATCCAGGCTGTATTTTTCTTTTCTTGAATTGCCTTTTTCAGAATCCATGGCTAAAGAATATCTGGCCGATGAAGAGAAAGTGGTTCAGAATCTGTTAAATTCTTATGATCGACATTATTCTCATCATGAAATCGCCACATTAGCCAAACAACTCATTCAATTCAGTCGTGACAATCATTCACCGCTTGGTCTGGAATTGTTATTACAGGAATACCCTCTGAGTTCAACCGAAGGCCTGGTTTTAATGAGTCTGGCTGAGGCATTATTGCGCATCCCGGACAAAAAAACAGCCATACTGCTGACCAGAGAACAGTTTAACCTGGGACATTGGATAAAACATATTGCCCATAATGAATCATGGTTTGTTAATCTCTCAACCTGGGGCGTACTTTTAAGTAATAAACTGTTCGAAGCTTCAGAACAGACAGCAGAAAATTTACTGTCAAAGATGACTCTGCGCCTGGGTGAACAAACTATTATCTCAGCTATTCAGTTTGTCGTTAGCCTGCTCAGTAAACAATTTGTACTTGCTGAAACCATTGATGAGGCTTTAACAAATAGTAATCACTGCATAGCTCAGGGTTATTATTTTTCTTATGATATGCTGGGTGAAGAAGCCGTTACGGCTGAAGAAGCGCAGATTTATTATGAAAAATACCGCCATGCTATTATACGGCTGGGTGAAACAGGCGCTGCAGAAGAATTTTCTGCATCTATTTCTATCAAATTATCTGCTTTACATCCTCGTTTTGAATATCGGCAAAAAGAACGGGTATACAAGGAAATCTTCACACAACTGATGCAGCTTTGCCTGTTGGCAAAAGAGCATCATGTAGCCATTACCATTGATGCAGAAGAAGTTGCCCGCTTTGAAATGACTCTTGTGCTGCTGCAAATGTTATTATCCCAGGCTGAGCTGAAGGGATGGAAACAACTCGGCATTGCTGTTCAGGCTTATCAGAAACGCGCTATTTTAGTGATTGAACACTTACTGACCCTGGCTAAAAGTTATCACACGGTAATACCGGTCAGATTGGTAAAAGGTGCTTATTGGGATTTCGAAATCAAAAATGCCCAGCAGAAAGGTTTATCTGACTTTCCGGTTTTCACTGAAAAAAATAACACTGAATTGTGTTATTTGCATTGTATCGAGAAGCTGTTTTCGAATAAACACTATTTTTTTCCACAATTCGCAACTCATAACTCCCAGACTATTGCAGCCGTTTATTATTATGCGCAAAAATACAATGCCCATAATTTTGAATTTCAAAGACTCTACGGAATGGGAAACATGGTTTATGATGGTTTATACCATCTGGCCGAAAATATGGGGCTAAAAAAAATTCCTTGTCGAATTTATGCGCCTGTCGGTCAGCAAAAAACACTTCTGCCTTATCTGGTCCGGCGATTACTGGAAAATGGTGCCAATAACTCCTTTGTGAACCAATTGCATAATCCAGAAATAAGCTCGGATGAATTAATTATTAATCTTCGTGACTGTTATAAAAAAAATACGAGCTATCGAAACCCTAAAATTCCCCGGGCGATTAATCTGTACTCCGATAGAATTAATTCCAATGGGTTTAATCTGGAATCCAGTTATGATTTATTGTTATTGTCACAACATTTGAGCCCGTTTTTAAATAAAAAATGGCACGCAAAACCTTTACTGGGTGATCGTGAAGCCACTTTAAATGATGACCATGATGTATTGACAGAACACCACAATCCAGTAGAAAATCAGAACATTATTTCTGCTATAAGTTCGAGCATAAACAAAAACCCAGCCTCTCTTAAGGTAATTGGACAAACGCTGGCGGCTTCAGAGCACGACTGCATAATGGCTATGAACATAGCCAGAGAGTCGTTTTATTTAAACCGGATGCAAGCCGTCGGGGAAAGAGTTAAGGCTTTGCATAAAATGGCCGAGCTACTGGAATATAACCGTTATGAATTAATGGTCTTATTGATCCAGGAGGCTGGAAAAAACATCAGTGACGCTCAGGATGAGCTTCGTGAAAGCATTGATTTTTGCCGCTATTATGCCAATTGTGCGGTCAATGATTTTGCCAGTGCACAGAAACTTGAGTCCTGTACGGGAGAAGAAAATAAACTGCTATGGCAAGGTCGTGGCATCTTTTTATGTATCAGCCCCTGGAATTTTCCTTTATCAATTTTCATTGGTCAGCTCAGTGCTGCATTGGCTGCTGGAAACAGTGTTATTGCCAAACCCTCCAGTTCCACACCCCTGATTGCCTGTAAAGTCACTGAGTTAATGTATCTGGCAGGCTTTAGTAAAACTCAATTACAGTGTTTGCCGGCACCGGCCTCGGTGATTGAAAAAATTTTGCTTCCTCATCCCGATCTGGCGGGTGTTGCATTTACTGGTTCATTATCCGCAGCAAAAAGGATCAATCAGATTTTATCCGCTCGGGAAGGCGGAATTATTCCGCTCATTGCGGAAACCGGCGGGGTAAATGTGATGATGACAGACAGCTCAGCACTACCAGAACAACTGGTTAAAGATATTCTGGTTTCCGCCTTTGGTTGCGCGGGACAGCGTTGTTCGGCGTTACGGGTGGCCTATTTTCAGGATGATGTCTATGACTTGATTTTAAAGCAATTAGCCGGTGCTATGCAGGAGCTTATTGTTTCTGACCCATTGGAGCTTGCCACTGATATCGGACCTTTAATCAATTCCCGGTCGGTCATTAAGGTCAATGAGCATATTGAACAGATGCGCGAAAAAGGCTTTCATGTTATTTGCCACGGACACTTTAATCTATCAGATGCCTGTGATATTAAACAATTTATTTTGCCAACAGTCATAGAGGTCAATTCATTGAGTGATGTACCCGGAGAAATTTTTGGTCCGGTTTTGCATGTGATAAAATACCAGGCCAATGAGCTGGATGAGGTAATGGCGCAAATTAATCACTCAGGCTATGGACTTACCTTTGGTATTCATTCGCGTATCCCGTCCAGAATGGAAAAACTGGCGCGCGACAGTTGTTCTGGAAATGTCTATATTAATCGTAATATGGTCGGTGCGGTAGTGGGTGTTCAGCCTTTTGGCGGACAAGGTCTGTCAGGTACGGGTCCCAAAGCCGGGGGGCCGAACTATTTAAAACGCTTTGCCCGGGAAAAAACCATAAGTCTGAATACGGTGTCAATTGGCGGTAATGTGCAGCTATTTAACTAAAGACTGTTATTTCTACTTAAGAGTTGATCAAGCTCATTCAATTGTAATGAATTATGTGATTATAATAAACTGCTGATTTGTTAAATTAAGATTCTGTTAAGTATCAATTTAATGCTCTATTTGAGAGAGGGTGGGTGAGACAAATGAGATTTTCTTATTACTTGATGGCCATATTCTTATTGCTCCTGTTCCCGGGTAGCAGTCACTCGGAAGGCCAGCAACCCTTGTCCATTGTCCCGGTCAAAACACTTTCCATTCCGGCTAACCGCCTACTGGTCGGGGGTACGGTTGCTGCGCATAAATCCGTGGTATTATCCGCCCAGTTGCCAGGTCGTATTGTCAATATTTATGGTGAGGAAGGCGATCGCTTCAGCGAGGGCGCTTTGCTGGTCAAAATAAATGATGATGAATTGCTGGCCAGAAGGCAAACCGCAGTGGCGCAGTTTGCCACTGCTTCCAGTGCCGTATACAACGCCGGAGTACAGCTTCACAGGCAAATTGTTTCATCCTCAACATCTAATAATGCACCGGGAGGAATGGGGCTACCGGGTATATTTGATCAGGTGATTACTAACCCGATGTCCGATATGATGGGTACCCGTGATTACGATGTGGAGCGGGGTGCAGATATTTTTGCCACCCGCACCCGGCTCGACCAGGCTCACCATACCCTTGAACAGGCACGTGCTCAAATCCAGCAAATTGACACAAATTTACGTGATACCCTCAGTATTGCTCCATTTGGCGGCATTATTGTCTCTAAAAACATTGAAGTCGGCGATACGGTTCAGCCGGGGCAAACTTTGCTGGTGTATGAAGATCTGGATGTCCTGCAAATTGTCGTCGATGTACCTGGCCGCCTTATTCATAATTTGCGCGAAGGGCAAATGGTGAGTGCCCGGGTTGATGGCCTTGAGGACGAAATCAAAGTTAAGGTTAGCAAAATATTTCCTACCTCCGATCCGGTGAGACATACTACCCGGGTTAAATTAACTTTACCTGCAACGAGTCGTGTTGCTCCAGGAAATTATGCAGAAATATGGGTGCCGGCATCGAAAAGTGCTGTGCAGAAACGTATTCTGGTTCCTTCTACAGCGGTCATTGAACGTGGCGGTATACCTTCAATGTTTGTCGTTAACCAACAAAATCGGCTAGAACTGCGTCTGGTCAGAGTGGGTGATTCTTTACCTTCAGGTCAGGTTGTGGTCCTGTATGGTGTTAATGAAAATGAACGGGTTCTGGATAATCCTCCAGCATTTGTCACATCAGGTTATGAAATAACACAATAAGCTAAACCGCGCTATTTTGTCGCTTAGCGCAATGACATAATTAATACTCAGGATAAAACCATGTCCGGGAAAACTGAATCTGATAAAACTGTTTCCGATAAACCTGTATCCGATAAAATCAGGGCAGAGAAAAAAATCAGGCATTTCTCCAGAAGGCCGGCTTTATTTCATCCTCATCATGAGCATGATCAGGGACCGAGACTGGGGCTGGCGGGTAATATTGCTCATTTCTTTATTGATTCCCCCCTTACACCTTTGCTCTTTGCTACGGCTTTATTTATTGGACTGATAGGTTTGCTGTATACACCACGCCAGGAAGATCCACAAATCTCGGTACCGATGATCGATATCTTTATCCAGTACTCCGGTGCCTCCGCAGAAGATGTGGCCAACCTCGCGATCGCTCCGCTTGAGGGAATGATGAAGGAAATCCCAGGCGTGAAACACATCTATTCAGCTTCTCAGCATGATCAGGGAATAGTGACGGTACGTTTTAAAGTTAATGAACAAATGGGACCGTCAATCGTAAAAGTGCATGACAAACTGCAATCCAATATGGACAAAATACCTATGGGTGTTTCCATGCCGCTGGTTAAACCTAAAGGGATTGATGATGTGCCCGTGGTTACTCTGACCTTATGGGCTGAAGGAGTGTATGATTCTGAATTGCGGGTGTTGGCGCACAAGGTATTGCAACGGTTAAAAGAAGTACCTAATACCGGGCAGGGTTTTGTCGTGGGCGGCAGAAAACAGCAGGTGCGTATTGAAGTCCTGCCGGAACGTCTGTTGGGTTTTGGCATCAGCCTGGATCAGGTTGCCAATGCCATCAAAAGTTCTAATAGTGAGCATCCTGCCGGATATCTTGAGCAGGGCGGGAGCAGCTTTAAGGTTTTTACCGGCTCTTTTTTAAGAAAAGCCAGTGATATAGAGCAATTAGTCGTTGGAGTGAATCATGGAAAGCCAGTCTATCTTCGCGATATTGCGCAAGTTATTGATGGGCCGTCAGAAGCCAGTGAACTGGTTTCCTATTATTCAGGGGCTGTGAAAAGTGATACTGAACCGGTTGCTGATGATGTATCTGCTGTCACCATCGCTTTAGCTAAAAAAGAAGGCTCTAACGGGGTGACTGTTGCTGAGGATGTGATAGCCAAACTGGCAAGCCTCAAAGGCCGGTTGATCCCGGATAATATCCACACCACTATCACCCGTGACTATGGTAAAACAGCCAATGACAAGGTAAATGAGTTATTAAATGCCTTAGTTTATGCAGCAATTGCAGTTAGCTTACTATGCTGGATTACGATTGGAGCACGTTCGGCTATCGTCGTTATCGCTGTTATTCCGGTGGTGATTTTAATTACTATCTGGTCAAGCTGGGCACTGGGCAATACGATTAACCGGGTCAGTATGTTTGCGTTGATTTTTTCTATTGGCATCCTGGTAGATGATGCAACCGTAGTCGTGGAAAATATTTTCCGGCGCTGGCTAAGAGATGGTGAAACAACGATAACAACAGCGATTGATGCAGTTCGAGAAGTTGGTAATCCGACAATAATCGCAACCTTTACAGTATTGGCAGCACTTTTACCGATGGGCTTTGTCAGCGGAATGATGGGGCCATATATGCGGCCCATACCGGTGTTGGGATCGGTGGCAATGGTTTTTTCTCTGTTTGCGGCCTTTGTTTTTACGCCCTGGCTTTCTTTGCGCCTGAAACCCAAACTGGCTGCTTTACAGCGTGCAGAAAAACATGAGAAAAAAGTCCAGGATAAAATTGGCGAACTTTATCGTCCTCTCTTACTCCCCCTGATAAAAAACCGTTTTTTTGGCTGGATCTTCTTAATAGTAATTACGGTGCTGTTTTTTCTTTCCTGCGCCATGTTTTACACCAAGGCGGTCACGGTAAAAATGCTCCCCTTCGATAACAAGCCGGAATTTAATATATTAATTAATATGCCGGAAGGAACTGCACTTTTTGATACCGCAAATGTGGCCAGACGCCTGACAGAAATAGTGCGCAAAAATGTACCTGAAGTGACAGCTCTGCAAACCTATGCAGGTACTGCTTCACCATTTAATTTTAATGGTATGGTCAGACATTATTATTTGCGTCAGGAGCCCTGGCATGCAGATATTCAGGTTATGCTGATGGATAAAGGTGATCGTGACAGGAGCAGTCATCAGATTGCAGAAACCACCCGATTATTACTCACTGAACAGGCGCATAAAATGGGCGCAAAAATTGCTGTTATTGAAATGCCGCCCGGTCCCCCGGTATTGCAGACCGTGGTTGCAGAAATATATGGTCCTGATGCGGTCACCCGGCGCCAGGTCACTACCGATATGACGCAAATTTTTGCACAGACACCTAATCTGGTTGATGCCGATAATTATATGATCATGCCTTATGAACGCTGGCAGTTTACTGTGGATACTGAAAAAGCACTACGGCAAGGGATTTCGATAGAAACCATTAACCGTAATGTGCAGATGGCGATGGGTGGTTATAAGCTGGGTGACATTAAGGGACATAGTTCCCTTGAGCCTAAATATATCGTAGTGCAACTGCCTTTGGAAAAGAGAGGAGAAATTGAACGTTTATCAAACCTGCCCATTCCATCAGAAAATGGACAAATGGTGCCTTTAACTGAACTGGGCCGTTTTATTAAAAAAGAAGAACACAATATTATTTATCGTAAGGACTTACGGCCAATGGAATATGTTGTGGGTGAAATGGAAGGCCGGCTGGGAGCGCCTATCTATGGGATTCTATCGATTGAGGACACGCTAAAAGACTATATCACGCCTGATGGTGTACAAATAACCGGTACCATGACAGGCCCCCCTGAAGATGATTTACATTCCGGTTTTGAATGGAGCGGTGAATGGGTAGTGACCTATGAAACCTTCCGGGATATGGGGCTGGCTTTTGCTGCAGCATTGGTACTTATTTTTGGCTTGCTGGTGCTTGAATTTCGGAACTTTATTCTTCCTGCCATTATCATGGCACCCATTCCACTGACTCTGATAGGGATTATACCGGGACACTGGCTGCTAAATGCCGAATTTACAGCGACTTCTATGATCGGTTTCATTGCCCTGGCAGGTATTGAAGTTAGAAATTCTATCCTGCTGGTAGATTTTGTTAAAAATGAAGTGCATCTGGGACAGGATGCTATGCATGCCGTTGCCAATGCCGGACAAATCAGAATGCGTCCTATCTGGGTGACTGATTTAACCATGATGGCTGGTGCCGCAACCATATTGTTTGATCCTATTTTTCAGGGTATGGCCATCTCATTGTTATTTGGTCCGGTAGTTGCTACAACGTTAACACTATTTGTAGTCCCTCTGGGCTGTACTTCTGTACATAAAAAACTATGTACCGTTGAGAATGAAACTGATGGCGGTTCCTGTTTAATTGCCGATTACACGGGTGAAGATGAGCCTGCTCCTGCTGCTGCTGAGAATAGCTGTTATCAACAGCTTCTTAAAGCCATCGTCGAGGAAAAAACAATCAAACCAACGATTAAAACCGTCATGACCTTTAAATGTGCAGGCAAAGCACTGACGCGGGATGAAGCCAGAGAGTATCTGGATACAATGGTAACAAGGGGGGTATTGGAGCGGGATAGTCGCAATTGGTATCAAATTGCTACCAGGTAGAATTTTCTTGTATTAAAATATACAGGATCAGAAACTTTCTTCTGTCAAAATGTTTGAAACTTGATATATATGTCCTATTAATCTTTATATTAACCTTTTATTTATAGATTCAGGCACAAGATGGAAGCACATATTTTCTTTTTACATCTGTTAACTGTTCTGTTATCAGCCAGAATCTTTGCAGAAATTGCCAGTCATCTGGGTGCACCCTCGGTGATAGGAGAACTATTAGCCGGTGTGCTCATAGGTCCGAGCTTACTGGGCTGGATAGCACCTGATGAAATACTCAAGCTGTTAGCTGAAATCGGTATTATCATGCTGCTTTTTGAGGTTGGTCTTAAAACAGATGGCAAACGTTTGCTGCATTCCGGATTTCAATCTGCCGTAGTAGCCTTATCGGGCTTTGTCTTTCCCATGCTTTTCGGGTTTATTATCAGCTACTGGTATTTTGAACTGTCACTGCTGGTGTCCCTGTTTATTGGCGGTACTATAACAGCGACCAGTATTGGTATTACGGTCAGGGTATTGCGGGATATTAACTGTCAGCAGGCACATGAGGGGCAGATAGTACTGGGTGCTGCGGTGCTTGATGATGTGTTCGGGGTGGTGCTTCTGGCGATCCTTTATGAATTTTCTTTCAGTGGTGGCATCAGCATCTTCAATATCGGTAAAGTACTGCTGTTTATTGGTGCATTTTTTGCCGTTGCTCCCATAGCCGCTAAATTTATGTCGGTCTATATAAAACGCCTGGATAAGTTCAGTGAAATTCCAGGTTTGATCCCTACCACTATTGTTTCTCTGGTACTGTTTTTTTCCTGGGTTTCCCACGCTTTGGGTGCACCGGAGTTATTAGGTGGATTTGCCGCCGGGCTGGCGCTTTCAAGACGTTTTTTTATACCCTTTGGTTTAACGATCAGTACCGATAAAGTTTTCGCGCGAAGTATTGAAGAGCAAATGAAACCCATTATCCAGCTTTTCACGCCTATATTTTTTGTTTATATTGGTTTGTCATTAAATCTGAGAGAAATTGACTGGAGTTCTCCGTTTATCTGGGGATTCTCGTTGTCGGTATTTGTTCTTGCGGTGCTTGGCAAAATGCTGGGTGCGTTTTTTCTCAGGGAATCGATTTATTCAAAATGGGCCATTGGCATGGCTATGGTTCCGCGAGGAGAAATTGGTTTGATTTTCGCTGAATTAGGCAGAATAAGTGGCATATTTAATAATGAAATTCACGCCGGTATGGTCATTGTCATCATCCTGACCACCTTGCTGTCACCCTTCGTTATGAAATGGTATCATGCGAATTACGCGTCTCATTTATGTGATGATTGACAATCTGAACAACTCAGAGTTAGACTTAATGCTAGAGGCTGTTTTTTTTATCCAACACTACAGGCTGTTATTGTATTAATATTATAAAGGAGTAGGTTATGGACATCAATCTTGTTGATATCATTGTACACATCGATGAAAACTTAAGCTCTGAACAAAGAAAATCAGTGGAAGAGAGTCTGCGCGCTTTAGATGGGGTCGTCAGTATACATAACCCGGACAAAACACCGCATCTTTCCATTGTGCAATACAATCCAGACAAAACTGATTCTCAGAAAATTCTAAAACGTGTAACGGATCAAGGCGCGCATGCCGAACTTGTTGGCTTGTAAACTAAAATAAGCCGAAGCGGCAATATAAAACTAAACTTTAAACTGAACAATCATGGCATCCAGCTGCTCAGAAAGTTGTTTCAGGTTGACACTGATATTGACTGCTTCCAAAAGTCCTGCAACATTGTTTTCTGAAATCTGACTAACGGTGGCAATATTTTTATTGATCCCCTCGATGGCCTCTTTCTGCTCAATAATTGAGTGGTTTATATGAATATTACTGTTTTTAATTTCTGCCACCTTGGGGGTGATAATAGCCAGCGATGTTTCGGTCTTATTGGCCAGATCAACACAACTTTGCACTTCTGTGCGACTGTTTTCCATTTCCTGAACTGCAGAATTGGCACCGGAACGAAGCCGCTCAATCATTTGTTCAATTTCCTGGGTTGATTCCTGGGTCTTACCAGCCAGAGCGCGTACCTCATCGGCTACCACCGCAAAACCACGGCCTTGTTCTCCGGCCCGTGCGGCTTCAATGGCCGCATTCAGAGCCAATAGGTTTGTTTGCTCGGCAATGCCCTTAATGACATCGAGTATACTGACAATGGATTCTGTTTCTATAGAGAGTTTTTTGATTACATTTGCCGAATTCTCAACCTGAGAAGCGATTTTCTTAATGGACCCTATGGTCTGATGAATGATGGAACTGCCCTTGCCTAATTCCTCATCGGTTTCCTGAGAATGACTACTCATCTGTTCACTGTATTGGGAAATATTAGCCACAGCAGACCCGACACCAAGGGCGGCATTACTGACTTGTTCAATATTGTTTTTTTGCTGCTTAATATTGTTTTGATTCGTTTGCATGGTTTGGGCTAACAACTCAGACGAATTATTAACTTCTGAAACTAATGGCGTGATTCTAGAGACCAGTTCATGGAGTTTATAAATAGTATTGGCAATTGCACGTTGAATTTCAGCAATTTCATCATTACGCGGACTCTGTTCAATGGCAATGGTCAGATCACCTTCGCTGACTGCGGTCAGGGACGTGGATATAAAATGCAGTGGTTTGAGTGACCGGCTTAAAAACCAGTAAATAAAAATAATGGCAATAGCACTAATAATAAGCAACAGCAAAACAGCGCTGATATTAATGGTTTGTTGGGCATTATAACTATCGGTAGTATCTACAAGAGTAATCAGGTTACCTGATAATTCGTTATGTACCGTTTTTATGGGTAATATGGTGGTTGAATAGACTTTGCCTGATTTTTTTATCAATAAATGTTTACTTTGTTTATAGGGTAAAGAAAGCTCACTGATTTCATTGTGCAAATCAATATCAGAATAGGATTCCAGTTGCGCCGCTTGATCAACAAGGTATATATGGGAATTCTGTCTTTTTCTTAACGCAGCAATTGAATTATTCAGGTAATGAGAATAAGATCCCGCACCAATAATTTTACCCCTTTGGGTAACAGGGAATATTAATTCCACCTGCAATTTTCCTTTAGCATTTCTGCTAATAGCAGTAATATTCTTTTTTTGCTTGATGGAAACCAGAGAAAGCTGATTGGTTGATGAAAGAGATGATTCTTCGGTGGCATCGTATAATATTGTGCCCTTATTATCCAGCAATTGCAGATTATTAATTACTTTCTGACCTTCAAGAATATCAAACGCGGTCACTGCGTTGTCTTTTATAATATCCAGGGTGTTATTTTTCAGAGCCTTTTTAAGGTTACGATCACGGGTTATAATTTTTATATTGGGTTCCATTTTGGCAAACTCATTTAATATAATCAGATCCCATAATTGCTGATTGGCGTTTATTGTCAGTTCATTAAAACGGCTTTCTGAGTTATCACTTTTTAAGTAGCTGGATATAAAACCGGCACTGACAATAACAGCGGCCATAATAATGACTGTTAATACTATTCTGTTTTTCAGGTTCATAGTGATAACTCTTTGATTAACGGGTTTAACTGAAAGCTATTCAACAGGATAACTAGCATTTTTCCAGGCAGGATAGCCATCTCGAAAATAATATAGATTGGTAAAGCCCCAGCCTACGGCCATCTCTGTTGCTTTAGCACTTCTCAGACAATCTTCACCATTGCAATAGATGACAACCGGATCAGGTTTTTTTGCTTCTGCCAGTAATGATTGTTCGGTAAAATTACTTTTGATATCCAGCAGCACTGCATCTGAAATTCGTCCTGAATTCCATGCCTTGGAACTGCGTACATCAACAAATAAAACCCCGTCATCAAAAAGTTTTTTTGCTTCCTCTGTAGTAACTGCTTTTGAGCCATTAACGCTCATAGGTGAAATCTTATCACCGGCAAATAGCATCTGTGTACTGAGCATAGGTAGAAAGAATAAAGTGATTAAATACTTGGCTGTAATTTTCATTGTTGTTTCCTTATGAGTGGTTTCGGCGAACTTTAAAAAAACTTTACTATTAATTTTATATGGTTAATTGACAAGATAGTTAAAAATTGTTGTATTTTTACATATAGACTGCTTTTTGCTTAAAATCCAGTGAATAACCTTGATATAAAAATTGATATTAGTATCTTGCGGATGGGCTGCCATAAGGCGGATAGAATGGATGAACGCTAATCAGTAGCTCTTAGTTTTTTGGCTATAGCCTTATTAATAACGCGTGCCGCAGCGGCAAAGCCAAAAACGGAGGTTACGCAACTGGATGAACCATAGCCAGAATTACAGTCCAGACTGACTCCTTTTACACTCGGTTTTTCCTGACCCACGCTGCCGTCTGCCTGAGGGTAAAGCTGTTGTTCAGTGGAAAAGACGCACTCAATACCAAAACGTCTTTTGGGATTGCGGGTAAAGTTATAGTGGTAGCGTAATTGAGAACGTACTTTGGCCGCCAGAGGGTCATTGTAGGTTTTACTCAAATCAGTAATTTCAATGGCAGTGGGATCGCTCAGGCCGCCAGCGCCACCCGTAGTGATAATGGGAATTTTATTACGTTTGCAAAAATAGATCAGGGCGCTTTTATGTTTGACACTGTCAATGGCATCAATAACATAATCAAAGCTTGTGTGAGAGTCCTGATGGATGTACTTACTGAGATTATTTTCTGTCAGCAGATCATCAACAATATGGCAGTGGCATTCAGGATTGATGAGTTTGATCCGTTCCTGCATGGCAACCACTTTTGCCTGCTCCAGAGTATTGTCCAGCGCATGAATTTGACGATTGATATTAGAGACATCAATATCGTCATGGTCAATCAGGGTAATTTCTCCAATTCCGGAACGTGCCAGAGCTTCTGCCGCCCAGGAACCCACGCCTCCTATACCAATTACACAAATATGTAAGTGTGCAATGAGCTCGGCTTTGTTTTTGCCATAGAGTCTCTGAATTCCACCAAAGCGTTGCGAATATTTTGATCTGGCTGTCACCTGTTATTCCTGTTTTAAAGATCCGTCAGTGAGGCTGCAGTTTGGGATGGAAAAGGGATATTTTTGTCTTTGGGCAGAAAACTGGTTTGAGCCAGGGCGGGGATTTCCTCAGGCACAACAGGCCGACTGAAGAAATAACCCTGGATCAGATCGCAGTCAATACCATCAAGCACCTTTACCTGTTCCTCTTCTTCTACACCCTCTGCCACCACTGTGTAGCCCAGGGCATGGGCCATGCCCACAATGGTGCCCATTAGAATGGCAGAACCCTGTTCCTTAAGCATGTCGGTAATGAACACCCGATCAATTTTCAGGCCATCAATGGGTAGATATTTGAGTGAGGCCAGGGACGAGTAGCCGGTGCCAAAATCATCAATGGCAATTTTGACCCCCAGTTGCCTCAACTGCTCAAACATATTGAAATTATTGCCAGTGGTCTGCACCACGCTCTCGGTGATCTCCAGTTCCAGCTTGTCCGCTGCCAGGCCTGTCTGCTGCAGTACCGCCACAACCGTGTCGAGCAGCGCTGGGTCCTGGAAATGCAGGGGTGAGATATTCACCGCCATGCGGAATGCCGGGAGACCCTGTGCCTGCCACTGCGCTGCCTGTTGGCAGGCGGTTTGCAATACCCAGTTACCCAGGTGCTTGATCAGACCTATACGCTCAGCGACCCCGATAAACTGATCCGGCGGCACCAGTCCTAACTCGGGATGACGCCAACGCACCAGAGCTTCTACGCCCACCAGTTGCCCGCTGGCCAGGCTTATCTGAGGCTGATAGTGCAGTTCCAGCTGCCGGCGTTCGAACACCAGGCGCAGCTCCTGCTCCATGCGCAGGCGCTGTTCCGCCTGCCGGGTCAGCTCAGGCTGGTAGAAGGCGTAACGATGTTTGCCTTTTGCCTTGGCAGCATACATGGCGCTGTCTGCAGCCTTCAGCAGGGTTTGCAGATCGTCACCATCTTCGGGAAAATGCGCAATGCCGATACTGCATCGGGGACGTAATTCA
Source organism: uncultured Gammaproteobacteria bacterium (assembly GCA_965363935.1). Classification (GTDB taxonomy): domain Bacteria; phylum Pseudomonadota; class Gammaproteobacteria; order GRL18; family GRL18; genus CBDTVA01. The sequence continues at coordinate 14,289 of CBDTVA010000009.1, forward strand.
TGCCGTTTGAGTGTCACCGGCTGGTTGGTCTCCTGCAGGCAGCGGCTGGCGACATTGGCAGCGGCATACTGGTCATTAGCACTGTCGACGAGAATACAAAATTCATCACCGCTGAGACGGGCAATGAAGTCGATATCCCGTAATACCCCCTGCAGGCGAAGGGCAATGATTTTCAGCAGTTCATCACCGATGTCGTGACCCAGGCTGTCATTCACGTCTTTGAAGCCGTCCAGATCGAGATACAGCAGAGCAAAGTGTTCTTCACGCCGCTGTGCCGTATTGATAATCCCTTCCAGATGTTTATAGAAATAAGCGCGGCTGGCCAGGCCGGTGAGCTCATCGGTATAGGCCAGCTGACGGATGTGTTGTTCGGTAGCACGCTGTTGAGTAATGTTTTGTACCGTGCCCAAAACAATATGCTGTGTGTTAGGGGCCATATCCAGTTCCTGATGTACTATCATAGGCGGCATGTCACCGAGCAGCAGGCGGTAGTCGGTGGGTTTCAGAGGAGAGCCGTCAGCGATGGCGGTAATGGTATTGCGCAAATGCTCTCGATCATCCGGATGGATCCGCAGCAGGTAGTTGTTGAGTGAAGTGCAAGTGTGGTCGGAGCTGAGTCCCAGCATATTGGCCAGATGCTCAGACAGGGTGAAGTGATCGTGATGTGCATCCCAGCGCCAGTAACCCAGGCCGGCAATACGCTGAGCGCTGGCCAGCTGTTCCTGGCCCTCGTGCAGGGCTCTGGCATTGTGGCTGGCACGCAGCTGGAAACGGATCCGGTGCAGCAGCACCGGGTAATTCACCGGTTTGGCGACAAAGCTGGAAGCGCCGGATTCAAAGGCCTGGTTGACCGAGTCAGTGTCTTCCAGTCCCGTGACCATCAATATGGGGACATTGTGCATTGCTTCTATCTGCAGTAATCGCTGACAAACCTCAAAGCCGTCCATATCCTCCATCAGAGCATCCAGCAGGACCAGATCGGGACGCTTCCGGCTGGCCAGAGAGAGAGCTTCGCTGCCGCTGCCGGCTTCAATGACCTGGTATCCGGCTCCACTCAGGGCTTCAGCAGTGATAAGGCGGAAACCCGGGTCGTCATCTATTAACAGAATATGTTCATGGTTCTTAGCGAGTTCTATCTCATTGGCTGTATCCGGGTGGTTTGCCTGGGGATGGGTTTCTCTTTGCAATGCTTTTAGTACCTGGGGCAGAGCTGTATCAATGGCCTCCAGTAGGGCAGGAGCACGGGACAAGTCGCCTTCTGTGGCGGCCGCTTCCAGCTCGGCGCAATGTCGTGACAGCTGCATAGCACCCAGGCTGGCACTGGCCGACTTTATGCTGTGAGCTGTGAGACGCAGGCTTTTGGCATCCTGCACCGCCATGGCCTGATGTAGCTCAGTTAGCTGTTGTGGTGTCTGCTGCAGGAAGTGGATGACGGCCTTGCCCAGTACATCCCGGCCACTGGCCAGACCCACCTCGCGTAATTGTTGCAGGGCCTCGGTGTCGAGTATGGTGTGCTGCCCGGATGGGAGCAGGGTGGTGGTTGCATCCGGCTCTGCAGGGTCAGATAGGCGGGCAACGAGCCACTGCTGCAGCAACTCGTTCAGTTGGGTCTGCTTAAAGGGCTTGCTGAGATAACTGTTCATACCCGCTGCCTGACATTGTTCCTGTATGCCTTTTTGCACATCGGCGGTGAGGGCAATGATCGGCGTGGGCTTGCGTCCTTGCTGTTGTTCCATCTGACGAATTTTTTCTGTGGCGCTGAAACCGTCCATTTCCGGCATGTGGCAGTCCATTAACACCAGGTCATAGGTTTTATCAGTGCAGGCCTGTACTGCCTGCACACCATTTTCGGCCAGATCCACTTGACAGCCCAAAACCATCAACATGCTGATAGCCACTTCCTGATTGACCAGGTTGTCCTCGGCCAGTAGCAGTTGTGCGTTAAATTTTGGTCGCTGCGCTGAAGAGGAGAGCGCTGTGGCTGCCTGTTCACCCATTACTTCGCGCAGGCTGTCAAGCAGTAGTTGCTGGCGTACCGGTTTTTGCAGGTAACAGGCAATGCCAGCCTGCTGTGCGGCAGCGGAACCGGTTTTGAGACCGGTGGAGCTGAGCATCATGAGATGCAATGGCCCAATGGCACTATCGCTCTGGATCTTGTGCGCCAGCTCCAGCCCGTCCATCTCCGGCATATGCCAGTCCAGCAGCACAATCTGATAAGGATCGTTTGTTCTGGAAGCCTGGCTCAGTTTTTCCAGTGCCTCGCTGCCGGAGCAGGCACTGTCGTTGCGCATACCCCAGGCAACGACCTGCTTGTGCAATATCTCGCGGTTGACGGCATGGTCATCCACGGTTAATACCCGCACCCCCAGCAATACGGCTGCTTTAGCCGGCTGTTGGACCTGTTCGGATTCAGCGCTGCCCAGCTGGATGGTGAAGCGGAAGTTGGCGCCTGCTCCGGGAGTGCTTTCCAGGCTGATGCTGCCGCCCATTAATTCCACCAGCCGTTTGGTGATGGCCAGTCCCAGGCCGGTGCCGCCATGGCACCGGGTGGTGCTGCCATCGGCCTGGCTAAAGGCATCGAAAATCTTTGCCTGCTGTAGCTCTGAGATACCAGGGCCGGTATCGGAGATTTCAAATGCGATGGTGTGTCGATCTCCGTCCTGAGCCGCTACCCTGACCCAGAGCCTGACTTCACCTCGTTCGGTGAATTTGACCGCGTTACCCAGCAGGTTGATCAGGATCTGGCGTAGTCGGACGGTATCGCCATGGATCCAGTCGGGCAGGTCGGGGGGCAGGTTAGGGACCAGTATCAGACCTTTGCGGTAAGCCTGAGTCGCCACCAGCTCCAGGGTGTCCTCCAGCAGAACACGCAGATTGAAATCCTCATTATCAAGCTGTAGTTTGTTGGCCTCGATTTTAGAGAAGTCGAGTACGTCATTGATAACCACCAGCAGGTTTTCTGCCGAACGATGGGCGGTATCCGCCAGACGGTGGGCGCGCACATCCAGGCCGCTGTCCAACAGCAATTCGGTCATGCCCATGACTCCGTTCATGGGGGTGCGGATCTCATGGCTCATGGTGGCCAGGAATTCGCTCTTGGCCTGACTGGCGGCCTCGGCGGCCTCTTTTGCTATCAGCAGTTCCTCAGTGCGTTCTACTACCCGCTGTTCTAGTGTCTGATGATGTGCTTCAAGCTCATCTTGGGACCGGTTCAGTTGTTTCACCATGCGGTTAAAATTTTCTGCCAGGTGGCTCAATTCACCGCCTTCCGTTACTGCCACCTGTTCGTTCAGACCTTCCCTGGTTATTGCCAGTGTCGCCTGTGCCAGCTGAGCGACCGGGCGGGTAATTCTGCGGGTAAGCCAAAAAGTCAGGAGAATCGCTATTCCGACAATAAGTGCGGTCATCCAGAGCGCCGTATTGATTGCCTCCATTGACTGTTGTCGCATCTGAGCAGTACTTAAAATCAGACGAATATAGCCCAGTAGTTCCTCTTTATGAGGGGCGTTTTCAGCCTCCGTTGGAAATGTATTCAGCTCTGTGTTATGGGTACTCATCACCGGTACAAGAAACTGGATATACTTGCTATCGTTGCTGAATATGGGTGTATTCTTTACATTCGAGCTGTCAGTCCGCCAACCTGGGAACTCCCCTTGAATCGACTCGACTACTTTCTCTGCCAGAACGGTCTTATCGGGCCGCAGCAGTCCCAGGTAGCTGGTTTCTGGATCGTCTGCGCTGCTGAGGATAATTTTGATGGTGTCTTTATCTTCAGAAAACAGCGCGTATTCACTGAATTTGGCCACTATTTCCGATACTTCCTTACCATGTTCAAACAGTGCTTCGAGACGATTATCCCACTCTCGTGTGATATTATAGCTGGTGACTGCCATAGCGGTCAGCAGCACCAGCAGAATGGACAGCAGGTTGAATTTTGTGGTCAGGCCGAAACCTTTGACTTGTGTCATTAATCACCGATTATTCGTAAACCCTGGAAGCCCCGTCAATCAATTCCTGACTGATGTCCAGTTTCATTTGTTTTGCCGTTTTCAGATTGAGCAGATAGACTTGCTGGTCCGGTAACTGGTGCTTCAGCAAGCCGGTTTTATCCCCATTAAGGATCTGCGAGGCAATAGCAGCACACTGGCGACCCAGATCCG
>CBDTVA010000010.1:0-18235 GCA_965363935.1 uncultured Gammaproteobacteria bacterium
TAACGCTCAAACGCTCTTCTAACATTTGATCAATATCCGGGATAGATGCACTGCCGCCTGCCAGCACAATATGGTCTACCGAGCTGAACTGGCTGGAAGAGAAGAAAAATTGTAATGACCGGCTGACCTGCTGCGTCATGGCTTCTTTAAAAGGTTCCAGCACTTCAGGAGTATAGGTGTCTGGAAGCCCGCCCTGCTTTTTGGCCATACCGGCTTCTTCATAAGACAAGCCATAGCGTCGTTGAATTTCTTCTGTCAATTGCTTACCACCAAATACTGCTTCACGGGTATAAATGGTTTTCAGATCATGTAAAACACTTAATGTGGTCATGGTAGCCCCCACATCAAAAACAGCAACCGTCATGTCTTCAGCACCATTGGGCAGTTGCGGTGCAATCAGAGAAAAAGCATTTTCCATGGCATAAGCTTCTACATCAATCACCTTGGAAGTCAAACCACCCAAATCTGCCGCCGCAACACGAACATCCACATTTTCACTTCGGGATGCAGCCAACAGGACATCCATATGCTCTGGTGAGGTTTCACTTGGCCCCTGGACTTCAAAGTCAAGGTTTACCTCATCCAGTGAATATGGAATGTACTGATCAGCCTCAACCATTATCTGACTTTCCAGCTCATCTTCCGACAAATCTGCGGGCATCTGAACAATTTTGGTAATGACTGCTGACCCGGCAACCGCCAGGGCTGCGTTTCGCTGACGGGTACCGGATCGCTTAACTGCTTTTCTCACAGCCTCGCCAACCGCATCCACATCAGTGATATTTTTCTCCGCAACTGAATTAGGTGGCAGTGGTTCAACGGTATAAGCTTCAACCCTATACTTACTGCCGCTTTTGGATAACTCCAGCAACTTCACAGCCGACGAGCTGATATCAACTCCCAGCATATTTTGTGCTTTAGTTCCGAATAATTGTGCAAATGCCAAAACTAAATCCTTTATTGTTAGAATATTACAATTTAGAGCTAACTCAACAATCGCCCCGTACTATTATAAACAAGCTGTACATCAGGCATACTGAAACAGATCATTATCCGCATTACAGTATAAACCGTAGAATCAATAAAAACCAGAAAGCAACATGTGTTTTCAAAGACTTACAAAACAATCATAATATAATAGATTGATTTTGCAAGTTTGCTCTGAACCCTATTTGCTCTGAACCATATCTGAACCATATCTGAACCATATCTGAACCATATCTGAACCATAGTTGTTCAGTAATTCATCAAAAAAAGACCAGAAATAATGAACAGAATTACTGTACTGGCAGACAAACAATAGCTTAGTCGCAAATATCGCTTATCATTAATTATACCGGCTCTTCTAACTTAGACCAAAAACCATAAATAAAAAAGTCAGTTACATGATATTTTTCAAAAAACTATTTTAATCAATGTCATCTGCTGTACTTTTAGTATTAAATTATCTATTTTTCCTGACAAAAATCATCCTGCAGAACAATAAAAACAAGCTTTCCTTTCTTCTTCAATCAGTTAGATGACATTTATAGGTTAGTACATCAAACAACATAATCAAGTAAGCAAATCAATAATTTTCTATAAACGGGTGTGATGTCACAAAAAAAGCTTTATAATCAAGCGAATTAAATGATTTTAATAATACCAACCTGAGCTTGTATGCGCCGTCTATACCAACTTATTCTGACCCTCCTCACACTTTTTTTTACAGTCGCCATTATTTCTGTGATCACAATCACATCGGCTTATTTTTACCTTAAGCCTCAGCTGCCGGAAATTGATGTGTTAAAAGATGTGCAACTACAGGTTCCGCTAAGGGTTTATTCAGCCGACAATAAATTGCTGGCCGAGTTTGGCGAAAAGAAGCGTGAGCCTGTTAAATACCAGGATATACCGGAACAACTGATACAGGCTGTTATTTCAGCAGAAGATGAAAACTTCTTCCACCATCCGGGTGTCGACTACAAAGGCATCTTGAGAGCACTCGTTCATCTGCTCAAAACCGGTACCAAAGGACAGGGTGGCAGTACAATTACGATGCAGGTTGCGCGGAATTTTTTTCTGTCCCGTGACAAAACCTATGTCCGAAAAATCAATGAAATCTTTCTATCCCTGAAAATTGAAAAAGAACTGTCCAAACAGGAGATCATGGAGCTCTATATGAATAAGATTTACCTTGGCCACCGCTCCTATGGTGTTGCTGCAGCTGCCAAGGTTTATTATGGTAAAACATTAGATTCTCTGACACTGGAGCAGTACGCCATGATTGCCGGATTACCCAAAGCTCCGTCAAAGTTCAATCCTATTACCAATACTCACCGGGCAACTATTCGCCGTAATTATGTTCTCAATCGTATGCGCCAGTTAAACTATATTTCCCGGGCACGGTATGAGCAAGCTATCAAGACGCTGGATGATGCAGAAATACATAATCCCGATATTGAAGTGGAAGCACCCTATGTTGCGGAAATGGTGCGGGCATACATGGTGTACCAATATGGTACTAATGCCTACTCTAACGGTTATAATGTATATACCAGCATTTCCGGCACCATGCAGACTGCTGCCAATGCAGCACTTCGCTCTGCACTAATGAGCTATGAGCATCGTCATGGCTATAAAGGCGTTCTTGGCCATCATGAAATAGCGGCCCATACGCCCATCCTGGAGCAAATCGATTTACTGACACCCTACAGGCCCGTTGGTCATCTGCAACCGGCGCTGATCACAGCCATTGTGGACTCTTCATCCGATCTTTCTGCAGCAACAAAGGACAAACAAAACAACAAGCATAAAGACAACAGGCAGCGGGCACTGCTTTTGCTTAAAGATGGCAGTACTCCTTACCTGCACTGGAAACACATAAAGTGGGCCCGAAAATACATTAATGATCGCCGCATAGGTCCCAATCTCAAAAAAATTGACGATGTACTTAAAGCGGGTGATGTCATCTTTGTCGAGAAGATAGTCCAGCAGGCAGACAATATTGAATACGCTCTGGCACAAATTCCTGAAGCGGCAGGAGCTCTGGTGTCTCTGAATCCACAAAATGGTGCAATTAATGCTCTATCCGGTGGTTTTGATTATTATCACAGCAAATTCAACCGCGCCATTCAGGCAAAGCGACAGCCCGGTTCTAACTTTAAACCTTTTATCTACTCGGCTGCACTCAATAAAGGCTATACTGCTGCCACTCTGATCAATGATGCCCCGGTAGTTTTTCGGGACAGTTATCTGGAAGGCTTCTGGCGGCCGGACAATTACAGCGGCAAGTTTTTTGGCCCGACACGGCTTAGAAAAGGGTTAATAAAATCCAGAAACCTGGTGTCCATTCGCATACTCAGAGACATTGGAATTGATTATGCTATTGACTATGTAAAACGCTTTGGCTTTACGGCAGAGGAACTGCCCAGGAACCTGTCACTGGCCTTGGGTAGTGCCACTCTGACTCCCATGCAAATTGCTCGCGGCTATGCTATTCTGGCTAATGGTGGATATGAAGTGATTCCCTGGTTTATTGAGCGCATTGAAGATCCGCTCAATAATGTTATTTTCCAGCAGCAATATAAAAGTGTCTGCAGCAGGGATTATCCGCAGCACAGTTGCCCTGCAGACACTGAACTTCACGCACCCCGCGTTGCCGACGAAGACAATGTCTTTTTAATGACCAGTATTATGCGCGGTGTAATAAATCACGGTACCGGTACTAAAGCGCTTAGACTTGGCCGTAAAGATCTGGCCGGCAAGACCGGTACCACAAACGATCAACTGGATGCCTGGTTCTCAGGTTTCAACCGCCAGGTTACGGCCACAGCCTGGGTAGGCTTTGACACACCACGCTCCCTGGGACGCCTGGAATTTGGCGGTACCGCTGCGCTACCCATGTGGATGAAGTTTATGGAAGCTGCTTTGAAAGATATGCCCGAACAACCGTTAGTGATTCCTGAAAATGTTATCAGCGTAAAAATTGATTCTGAAACAGGACTATTAGCCGCAAACACTTCAAAACAAACCCTGTTTGAATACTTTATTGAAGGTACAGAACCGCATCGCACCAGTATCGGTTCCGGTTCCAGCGCTTCTTCCGGCTCTGGTAATGAAGCTGTTAATGAAGAACTCTTTTAGCCCTTTGCCCCATTATATTAAAGTCATCCAGTGTTTTTTATCAAATGCCTCTAAAAGCAGCAGCTAAACTTAAACAACTTAACCAGCTCAGGCGGCAAATTGCTATCGAATCAGCGCGTCTGATGAGCGAGGAAGGTATTGATAACTTTCAATATGCGAGAAAAAAAGCGGCGCAACGCTTTGGCATCAATGATACCCATGCCTACCCTGACAATAAAGAGATTCTGGCACAGATAAAAATACATCAATCATTATATCAATCATCCACTCATGAGCCACTGATACGGAAATTGAGATCAACCGCTCTTAATGCCATGAAAATGCTGCATGACTTCAGTCCCAGATTAACCGGCTCAGTACTTCTGGGGCATGCCAGTGAACACAGTGGTATTGACATCCAGCTCATGGCAGATTCACCTGAAGAAATTGCCGTACTGCTGATGGAACATGATATCCCTTATCAATTAATTGACTGGAAATTGTACTTTAGTAAACAAAAGCATAAAAACACCCTCCAGATAGTGCCCACATTCCAGTTTTATGCCGGAGAGCATCTGGTTAATCTGATTCTCCTATCAGAGAAGCAAAGGAAGATGGTCCCCATCAGTCCAGAGAACAGACAAACTATGCAACGAGCCTCTGTTAAGCAAGTCGAAGCTCTATTGGCTGAAAGCTGATGGCTTTTTACCGACTGAAGGCATTTACTGGCTGATGGCTCTTTACTGGCTGATGGCTCTTTACTGGCTAATAGTTCTTACTGGACAGTAAACGCCTGATATGACATGCGGGCAACTCCGCTGTCTATTGCCGCCTGAGCCACAGCCGGAGGTACAGTTGACATCAATCTGGGATCAAAGGGCTTGGGAATAATATAATCAGGGCCAAAAACCAGTGCATCCACGCCATAAGCCTGCAGCACTTCATCCGGTACCGGAAGCTTGGCCAGCTCGGCCAAAGCCCTCACAGCCGCAATTTCCATGGCAGTATTAATGGTAGAGGCACGAACATCCAGCGCACCGCGGAAAATAAAGGGGAAGCCCAGAACATTATTAACCTGATTGGGATAGTCAGAACGCCCTGTTGCAATTATCAAATCATCTCGAACTGAGCCTGCCACATCCGGCGAAATCTCAGGATCAGGATTTGAAAGAGCAAAAATAATTGGCTTGTCTGCCATCGAGGCTACCATCTCAGCAGTTACCAGGTCTGGCCCGGAAACACCAATGAGTACATCCGCCCCACGCATGGCATCAGCCAGCAGACGATCGTCTGTTTCTGTAGCAAATTCCTGTTTATAGACATTCAAATCATCCCGTCCGCTATGCACTACGCCTTTTCGATCAACCAGATTGATCTGATGTTTGTTTATCCCCAGAGACATCAGCAAGCGCATAGATGCTATACCAGCAGAACCGGCACCAATGCAGACGATTTTTATATCCTGCATGTTCTTGTTCTGAATTTCCAGTGCATTGAGCATACCTGCCGCAATAATGATGGCTGTTCCATGCTGATCATCATGAAAAACCGGGATGTCCAGGCGTTCTTTGAGGGCTTTTTCAATTTCAAAACAATGGGGTGCTGCTATATCTTCAAGGTTAATACCGCCAAAGGTAGGAGCGATATTAGCAACCGTTTCAATGAATGATTCCTTTGAGTCTGCCTTAACTTCTATATCAAACACATCAATACCGGCAAATTGTTTGAACAACACGGCTTTGCCTTCCATTACCGGTTTTCCCGCCAAGGCTCCAACATTTCCCAGCCCCAGAACGGCCGTGCCGTCGGTGATCACTGCCACCAGATTTCCTTTACTGGTGTATTGATATGCCAACTCCGGATCCTTGGCGATTTCCCGTACCGGTTCTGCTACACCAGGGGTATAGGCCAAAGATAATTCATCCTGTTGTTTGCAGGGTTTGGTGGGTGTCACACTGATCTTGCCTGGAACGGGAGTTGAATGGTACTTCAAGGCTTTCTCGCGTAATGATTCTTGTTGTTGTTTTTTTAAGTTATCGTTCAAATCATTATTCGACATAGAATATCCCATCATTAAAAATGAATAATTATAACCAACATCCCCTGTCCGGGCTACTGAATATGTTTGATATCGTGTGTACTTCGCACATGAATCGATTGTCGGCCTTTATACCGGTTCACCCGGCCTCTGGTGAGAATTTTTTTCCCCACCAGCGACTTAAGTTGTACAGATGGAAAATACTGCTGATCCTTTTTGGACATCCGAATGGATAATTTATCGGTCAGCTTCAGGTAAATGCTTTTTTTACTTTCACTATAAGCAGAAACTGTACCTGACAAAAGGCGATACCCTGTGCTTTTAGAAGACAGGTCATGCGCTTCCAGCAGTTGATTTTCCGGTAATTGCCACAAACCCCGTCGCGCTTTCCGGGCATTTCTTTCAATTTCCCGGTAACAATTAATATGCCTCGCATTGGGCGGAACCACAATACTATACGCCAGTCCCTGTGCCAGTAATGCCTGTTCCACACTCCTGCCATCGGCTAAAGTAACATAAGCCAGCAAGCGTTTATAACGATCCCTTTTATCCTGGTCATACGTCAGAGCAATTTTTTTATTGTCTTCAAGTAATTTTCTTAATGCTTTATGAGCCTGCAAAGCAAAAGGTTGCGAGGCTTCTCCATCACGCCCTACCTCTGGTGTATTGATACCAATAATGCGCACCTTACGACCATCCTGCAAATGAATCGTATCACCATCAATAATTTTAGCTACTGTGCTCCACTCATCAACCTTTGCCAAGCGCTGTTCAAGTGACCAGCAGGTTCCACTCGCCATAGCTGAACTGAGCAGTAAATTAGCCAGTAATACAGCAGCAGACTGCCAGGCTTTACTCACAAAAAAAAAGCACTTTAGAAAACTAAAGTGCTTTTTTGCTATCGTCGGCTGCTTTTGACGATGGCTTTTGACCGGTATATGCAGCAGCATAAATTTTTATTTCATACCATACTTCTGGCGGAACTTGTCAACACGACCAGCGGTATCAACCAGTTTTTGCTTACCGGTATAAAAAGGATGGCATTTTGAACATACTTCAATAGATAATGCCTCCTTACCAATTGTAGAATGAGTCTTGAAGCTATTGCCGCAACTACAAGTCACCTGGACTTCACTGTATTCTGGATGGATATCTGCTTGCATAATATTAAACCTTTTAAAATTCACTGAATGCCGCCGCCAGCAGGACTTTAATACTTTCTTATAATTTTACATAAAAAAAGAAGTGCCTGGCACCGCAAACTATTTAGAACGGGAATCATACGCTTATTTTTCTCATCTTTCAAGGAAAAATAACAGCAAAAGCGAGAGACTGAGAGATTCAGGATAGAGATTCGATCACTAACAATGTCATCCCGATTTCATGAAAAATCGATCAATTGCGCTTCATATGCTATACCTTCTGACATGAGTGCAATTTTACAGGAGTAAAAAAATGGCTGTCGAGAACAATAAACGGCAAAAAAATCTGACTGACAATAATAACTTCAAACACAGTCAACAAGAAATGGATCTCGAAGGAATTCGCCTGGCGATTGCCGATCGCCTGACCTTCAATATGAGTAAAGACCGCTTTACTGCCACTCAGCTGGACTGGCTTGATTCGGTTTCCTATGCGGTGCGGGATCGATTGATTGAGCGCTGGATGAATACTATGAACAGCTATTACCAGGTCGATAGCAAAAGGGTTTACTATCTGTCACTGGAATTTTTAATAGGCCGCACCCTGACCAATGCCATGTTAAACCTGGGCATTGAACAGGAGTGCCGCCAGGTCATGCATGAACTGGGTCAGGATCTGGGTGAACTGTCTGAACTGGAACCGGATGCGGCTCTGGGCAACGGCGGCCTTGGGCGTCTGGCAGCCTGTTTTCTTGATTCCATGGCTACCCTGCAACTGCCCGGCTACGGCTATGGCATTCGCTATGAATACGGTATGTTCCGCCAGCGTATTGAGGATGGTTATCAGGTTGAACACCCGGATAACTGGCTGCGTTATGGCAATCCGTGGGAAATTCCCCGGGCAGAAATTTTATTTCCCATTCGATTCGGCGGCAAAGTTGTGCGCTACCGGGATGAAGATGGCATGACGCGCTATCATTGGGTAGATGCCGAAGAAGTAATGGCCATGGCCTTTGATACCCCTATTCCGGGCTACGATGTGGGAACCGTGAATAATATGCGCCTGTGGTCTGCCAAGGCATCACGGGATTTTGAACTGCAATATTTCAATGAAGGCAATTACATCAAGGCAGTAGAGGACAAAAACCGTTCAGAAAACCTTTCCCGGGTACTCTATCCGGATGACACAACGGCCATGGGGCGTCTATTGCGCCTGAAACAGGAATACTTTTTTGTCTGTGCTTCTTTACAGGATATATTGCTTCGTTACGAAAAGCATCAGGACGGCTTTGACAATTTACCTGATAAGGTCGCTATACAATTAAACGACACCCACCCTGCCATTGCGGTAGTGGAACTCATGCGCATTTTGATGGACATAAAACATCTTGACTGGAACAAAGCCTGGAGTATTACGACCCGGGTATTCTCCTACACTTGCCATACCCTACTGCCGGAAGCATTGGAAAGCTGGCCGTTACCCCTGTTTGAAAGTCTGCTGCCACGACATATATCTATAATCTATGACATTAACTATTTATTTTTAAAAGATGTCAATCATCATTTCCCCGGGGACAGTGACTTGTTAAAACGTGTGTCACTTATTGATGATGAAGGTGAAAAGCGTATTCGCATGGCCCACCTCGCCATTGTCGGCAGCCATAAAGTCAATGGTGTGGCAAAAATCCACAGTCAGTTGATGCAGGATACTATCTTTGCCGATTTCAATCGCATTTTTCCTGGCAAGTTTATCAACCTGACCAATGGCGTTACCCCCAGGTTATGGCTCAATCAGGCCAACCCGGTTCTGTCCGGCTGGATCAGTAAACTGATTGGCAGTCAATGGCTCACCGATCTCAAGCAATTGCAAAAGCTGGAGAGCTATGCCTGCCAGACTGGCTACCAAAATGAATTTCTCAAGATCAAACAGGAAAACAAAGTCCGTCTGTGTAAAAGAATTGCTTCAGAACTTGGCATTGAGGTAAACCCCGATGCATTATTTGATGTTCAGGTCAAACGCATTCATGAATACAAGCGGCAGTTATTGAATATTTTACACATTATTACCTTATACAATCGTATCCGTCACAATCCCGATCTGGATATAGTACCACGCATGTTCCTGATTTCCGGCAAAGCTGCACCGGCTTATAGCATGGCAAAACTCATTATAAAACTGACCAATGATATTGCTGAAATCATTAATAATGATCATTGCATCAAAGATAAACTCAAAGTGGTGTTTATGCCAAATTATGATGTTTCCCATGCCACTATCATCATACCTGCCGCTGATCTGTCAGAGCAAATTTCTACCGCAGGAACGGAAGCTTCAGGTACGGGCAATATGAAGCTGGCACTTAATGGTGCACTGACCATTGGCACACTGGATGGTGCCAACGTTGAAATCATGGAAGAGGTGGGTGCAGAAAACATTTTTATTTTTGGCCACACCGTTGAGGAAATTCAGGAATTAAGACAGGAAGGCTATTCTTCTTATCATTATTATGAAAACAACGACAGTCTTCGGGAAGTCATTAATCTGATCGATTCAGACTATTTTTGTCCGGAAGAACCCGAGAGATATAAGGCCATTGTTGATTCACTTTTAAATCATGATCCCTATTTTGTTATGGCGGATTATCAGGCTTACATTGATAAGCAGCTGGAAGTAGACATCCTGTTTCAGGACAAGCAAAAATGGGCTGAAAAAGCCCTGTTGAACATAGCCCGAATGGGACACTTCTCCAGTGATCGCACGATTTTGGAATATGCAGAGAAGGTATGGGATCTCAAGCCTGTGGTGCCGGGAAAACTATGAAGAAATTCGCTCTGTAATTTTGCTTCTTAGCGTATAGTGCTGCTTCAACGAGCAGCTATAAGCTCTGCTCTAGTAACGATTCATTGAACTAAAGAATTGATCGTTGGTCTTGGTATCTTTCATTTTATCCTGCATAAACTCCATGGCACTGACCTCATCCATTGGATGCAGTATTTTACGCAGGATCCAGACTTTCTGTAAATCATCCGGTGCCATTAACAGATCTTCTTTACGCGTACCGGAGCGGTTCATATTAATAGCCGGATAAATACGTTTTTCAGCTAACTTACGATTCAGGTGTAATTCCATATTGCCGGTACCCTTAAATTCTTCAAAAATCACTTCATCCATTTTCGAACCGGTATCAATCAGAGCAGTAGCCAGAATGGTCAGGGAGCCGCCTTCTTCAATGTTTCGTGCCGCACCAAAAAACCGCTTGGGACGCTGTAATGCATTGGCGTCCACACCGCCGGTCAGCACTTTGCCTGAAGAAGGGATCACCGTATTATAGGCACGGGCCAGCCGGGTAATTGAATCAAGCAGAATAACCACATCATGCTTATGTTCAACCAGACGCTTGGCCTTTTCAATTACCATTTCAGCAACCTGAACATGGCGGCTGGCAGGTTCATCAAAGGTAGATGAGATCACTTCACCGTTCACTGAACGTACCATTTCCGTTACCTCTTCCGGACGCTCATCAATCAGCAGAACCATTAAGAAACATTCGGGGTGGTTAGCGACAATGGACTGGGCAATGTTCTGCAGCATCATTGTCTTACCCGTTTTAGGCGGTGCCACAATCAGACCGCGCTGTCCTTTACCTGTGGGTGCCACAAGGTCTATTACACGGGCAGTAAAGTCTTCCGTACTGCCATTACCCTGCTCCATAGTAAAACGCTCATTAGGGAACAGAGGCGTCAGGTTTTCAAATAAAACTTTATGCCGCGAATGCTCCGGTTGATCAAAGTTAATCTCATTCACTTTCAATAAGGCAAAATACCGCTCCCCGTCTTTGGGAGGTCTGATTTTTCCTGCCACAGTGTCGCCGGTCCGTAAACCAAAACGTCTTATCTGACTGGGTGAAACATAGATATCATCGGGCCCGGCCAAATATGAACAATCCGCCGATCGCAAAAAGCCAAAACCATCCTGAAGAATTTCCAGCACACCATCGCCATAGATATCTTCACCGCTTTTCGCATGAGCTTTAAGAATTGAAAAGATAACATCTTGTTTTCTGGCTCTGGAAATATTCTCGACACCAAGTTCCTTGGCAAGATCCAGTAATACGGCAGCAGGTTTCTGCTTTAATTCGGTAAGATTCATTTTTTATTGGCTTTTGTTTAGTTGATAAATTGCGGATATGCGTTATTGATATCTGTTATGAATAAGAATTGAAATTGGGTGAGTATTTAATACGACCTAACACTTAATGATTGAAACTGAAAATTCGTTTATCATAAAAATATAGAAACTACAGTGTACAAACCTGAAGCTTCAACCTCTGATAATGACTCATGAAAGTTCAATAATTCATGCTCATCTGATTGGCTAAACTCTAATTCAACCAGTTGTATATAGCTGGACAAGAGTATTGAATTTATATTGTGAGGCTTGTTACGAATGGATAAATTTTTCGAACTATATTCAAAATTATTAATAAGACCAGAATGCTATTTTGTTCTTATCTTAGAAAAACTCAAACTGGCAATAAAATCAGTTTATTAATAATTAATTCAATATGAATTTGTGCAGATTTTAACCCAATAAAAGATATATGTCCAGTTCTTTTGTAAAAACTTTCTCAAAAGAAATGGGCATATCATTATCTTTTTAAATATTGCTATCAATAAAAGCGGTGAGTTGTGATTTTGAAACCGCTCCTACTTTAGTTGCTTCTACCTGTCCATTTTTATACATCATCAGTGTTGGAATACCGCGAATACCAAACTTGGGAGGGGTATTGGGATTGTCATCAATATTTAGTTTGGCGACTTTCAAACGACCGTCATACTCGTCCGTAATCTCATCCAGAATAGGTGCAATCATTTTACAGGGTCCGCACCAATCCGCCCAAAAATCAACCAGTACCGGCAAATCACCCTGAAGCACTTCTTCATCAAAGGTATCATCGGATACATAAACGATTTTATCGCTCAATTTTTATTCTCCAAAATTTGTCTTCTAGTAGTAAGTAAAAAGTATAATAACTTTATAGAACAGGAAAGTTATTCACATTTTTAATAAAAAGTAGTAGTTGTCTTCCACACTATGACAAAGGATATAGTCCTGTGTCACAATATTCAAGCACCTTTTGTTAATTATTTGGCAAAATATTAATATATTCAACATCCAGGCATTATATTTTATCAGATTTTGCTAAAATACGCACTTTTGAAACTCAGTCCGGACACCAGCTATTGCCTGCCTTAAACCGCCGCCAACAACAAGCCGTTGAACACATTGACAGTCCCCTGCTGGTACTTGCCGGTGCAGGCAGTGGAAAAACCCGTGTGATCACTAATAAAATCGCCTATTTGATTCAACAGTGCGGCCATAAGGCTCACACCATTGCATCGGTCACTTTTACCAACAAAGCCGCTCGTGAAATGAAACAGCGAGTTGCACAATTGATCCCGGGAGCTCAGACGCGGGGACTGCGGGTATCCACCTTTCATACTCTGGGTCTCAATATCATTAAATCAGAATTGAAATTACTTGGACTGAAAAGCGGCTTTTCCATTTTTGATACCCATGACAGCCATACTCTGCTTAAAGAGCTCTTGCGCGAAAGTATGAGCCAGCTGTTTTTTAACAATGGCAAGGTGGATGAAGAGCTCATCAAGGAACAATTTGAAGCCGTTGCCCGACAAATATCCAATTGGAAGAATGACTGCCTGACCCCGGAACAGCTGGTACAACAGAGCTCAGCCGATCCGGGCTTTAGTTTTAAGGTGAAAATTTATGAGCAATACAATCATCACCTTCGCACCTATAACGCAGTCGATTTTGATGATCTGATCATGCTGCCAGTGCTTCTATTCAGCCATTATTCCGAGGTACTGGAAAAATGGCGTAAGCGGATCCGTTACCTGTTAGTGGATGAATATCAGGACACCAACACCACCCAGTACCAGCTGGTTAAGTTGTTAGTCGGTGATCGAAGCTCATTGACTGTAGTGGGAGACGATGATCAATCCATTTACTGCTGGCGAGGCGCAAAGCCGGAAAATCTGGCTTTGCTGGAAAAAGATTTTCCAAGTCTGAAAGTGGTTAAACTGGAGCAAAATTATCGCTCCACCAAAACCATATTAAAGGCCGCCAATACTCTGATTACCAATAATCCTCATGTCTTTGAAAAGGCTCTGTGGAGTGAACTGGGCAATGGTGAACCCATTCGCGTCCTGCGCGCAGAGGATGAGCACAAGGAGGCGGAACGAGTAATATCCACACTGGTCGCACACCATTTCCGGTTTAAAAAGTCCTATGGTGATTATGCCATTTTATACCGCGGCAACCACCAGTCCAGGCTGTTTGAAAAGCAGCTCAGAGAGCAGCAGGTACCTTATTTTCTCAGCGGCGGTACTTCTTTTTTCTCCTACACTGAAGTGCGCGACATACTGTCTTATTTACGCCTGCTGGTGAATCCCGATGATGATAATGCTTTCCTGCGGATTATTAATACACCCAGGCGACAAATTGGCAGTGCCACCATAGAAAAGCTCAGTCAGTATTGCAGTCAGTCCAATACGGGATTGTTTGCTGCCTGCAATCATCTGGCTCTGGGCGAGCATTTGCCCGAGAAAGCCGTCCAGCGGTTAAGTGAATTTTCTCGCTGGTTAGAGAAACTGCAACAGGAAGCTTATGAAGGCAACCCGCTTAAAGTAGTGGAGCAGCTCATCGTCGATATCGACTACGACACCTGGCTGTTTGAAACCAGTAATAATGAAAGGCAGGCAGAAAAGCGCATCGAGAATATCAACGAACTGGTGGAGTGGCTAAAGCGCCTGCATGAAAATGAACCGCAAAGCACCCTGGATGATCTGGTGTCGAAAATGATTCTGCTGGACATCATGGATCGAAATGAAGAAGATAAGGAAAATGATCAGGTCGCACTTATGACCATGCATGCTTCAAAAGGACTGGAGTTTCCTTATGTTTTTCTCGTTGGCATGGAAGAAGAATTACTGCCCCATCGCACCAGTATAGAGGAAGAGAATATCGAGGAAGAACGGCGTTTATGCTATGTTGGTATTACCCGGGCGCAAAAGGAGTTGACCCTGAGTTTGTCCAGCAAACGCAGGCGTTATGGTGAAGTGGTTGATTGTGAACCCAGCCGGTTTTTAGCAGAATTACCTGAGGAAGATCTGGAATGGATTGAGGGCAAGCAGCAGCTTGAAGGGGAAGAACGCAAAGAGTTTGGCCGTGCCAGTATTGCCGGCCTTCGGGATATTTTGGGGTAAAGGGTAGTTTTAGTTATAGGCAGGAGCCGGAATCGTCCATGCCTCAGGAAACCCCGGACAGGTCTGTGACATCACCCTCAGCACTACCTGAGTCTGTGTAAATTTGCATAAAAAAAGCCGCCCCTCCTTGTCAGTAATGGGGCTGCTTTTGCTTTAGCTGTGATTTGTTTTTTGTTAAAAGATTTTAGCCCTAAAGGATAACTACTTTTCAAGAAAAGTACTAAAAGCCTTTAGAAACGCTCAGGATGACACGGTCATCACAATGGCCTTTTCCATAATCATAACCATAAGAATTACATTCTTTTTTGCTCAGATCATTGCCCACATAACTCAAATCAAAGTTTACCCCGACAATGTCTTTGCTGATACCAACTTTATAGTCAACGTAGTCAAAGTCATTAATACCATCACCATTTTTGTCGTCATAGGCATCGCCAAATGATTTACCAACACTGGCACTGAGTGCTAAGCCCATTGGCAGTTCATCATAATCAAAACCAGCATGAATGTATTTGGATGAATCATGGCTGCCGAACCAGCTTGGGCTATAGGCAAAACCGGCTGAGAAATAGCTATAACTACCCTTCACATACCATTCAACCGGATCGTCATGTGATGAGGTATCATTGAAGTTATACTTCAAAACACCGACATCATAACCAAAGTCACCATATTCACTGGCATAACCGGCATAGGTATCTAACTCCATATGAGTGTCACCAAAGTCAACATTGGAACCCCAGACACCCACATAAACACCGCTGTCATGGCTGTAGTCAAATCCGCCCTGAATAGCACCATCATTATCCGTCTGGGAAATACCGCGGAAGTAATAATCAGTGACTAAAGCGACATTCGCAGAAATAGGCAGTTCAGAGCCTTCAGAGGATTGAGTCGTATCATCTATTGCTTTTGAAACAGTTAAAATAAACCGATCATCACAGTTGCCTTTACTATAATCATATGCGTAAGCTGTACATTCATCTCTGTCCAAATCATTTCCAACATAACTCAGATCCCAGTTCAAACCGTAGTAATCTTTGCTAATGCCGATCTTATAATCGACGTAATCAAAATCAGTAGCTGTTCCGACTTTTTTCCTATCAAAAGCATCACCAAAGGATTTACCAACACTGGCACTTAAGCCAAAACCAGCTGGAAGATCATAATCAAAACCTAAGCTAATATAGTTAGCACTTTCATCTGAATTATACCAGTCGCTTGAATATTTGTAGGCTGCTGAAAAGTAACTGTAGTTTAAACCAAAAGTCCATTCATTGGTTTCAAAATCGGCATCATTGTAGTTATATCGTAAAACATTCACATCATAGCCGATACCCGTATCACCAATTTCATTAGCAAAACCAAGATAGGTATCTACCTCAAGGTGAGTGTCACCAAAATCAACATTAGAAGCCCAGACTCCGGCATAGACACCACTGTCATGGCTCCAGTCAAAACCACCCTGGATGGCACCATCATTATCTGTTTGCGAAATACCGCGGAAATAATAATCGGTAGTTAAAGCCGCATTTGCGGAAAAAGTACCAAAGCCTTCAGCAGTGGCAGTAAGCGGTGTCGCAATGACTGAAGCGACCGCAAGTGAAAGCAAAAATTTTTTTATAATATTCATAACTTGTTGTATCCCAATTTGTTGTATCCCATCATGTTGTTGCAAAAAAACAACTATTAATATCACTAAGAGCACGTTTTATGCCAAAAGCAACAATACTTTGAATATTAATAAGTTCCAGTAGTGAAAAACCATCGATATAACAACGATCAAACTTTAATTGCACCAAATAAATACACGGGGATACACTTAAGCACTATATTGGAGCATTGATAAATTCCTGTAAATGCTACCCGAAAAAAAGGATGGCATAGCCATCCTTTTTAATTCGCACTATTCGCTGAAATTTTACTGCATCATAAACTCAACTGCTGCTTTGACTTCCTCATCACTCAAACCGGCATTACCACCCCGGGGAGGCATCGCACCTTTACCTACAATCGCCGATTTGACCAGTCCATCCATATCACCATTTGCCTGCAGGCGCTTATCCCAGGCTTCTTTATCACCGATTTTAGGGGACTCCAGTATGCCAGGAACATGGCAGGCAGCACAGGTTGCAGTGACAATGGCATTAGCGTCAATTTCAGAAGCAGTGTCAGCGCCAGCATCTGTATCAGCCGCAACAGGGGTTTCCGCAGCTGTTGCCATTGGTTCCGGAGCAGGTGCTTCTTTAATTGCAACAACTTCTATGGCTTGCAGACGTTCTGCAATGGCATTCTGATCCGTTGCATTCTTATCCGCTGCACCAAATGAAGAGAAAAAAGCTGTCAAAATAATGATTACCCATAAAACAACCAGAGCAAGCATCCCCAGAAAAGAGATTTGCTTTACATAACCCATAAATACATCGTCTTCATTATTACTCATATTGGTTTCCTTAAAAGCTAAGCCTGACAATTCCAGGCCCAGTCTAAGTATGATGCGCAGACTAAACCTGACCTAATTATTTGATTAGATGCGATTATATACTAACAGCCCAAAAATTAACATAAGGAAATGCTCATATTCTCTTGATAGACTTCACAGTCATAGAATAAGCCCATAAACTACCACCTGCCCTACAGGACTTGTCATAATATTTCCAATTAAGCAAAAATAGTGTATAGTCCTGCATTCAAATGCGCCCGTAGCTCAGCTGGATAGAGCGCTGCCCTCCGGAGGCAGAGGCCGGACGTTCGAATCGTCTCGGGCGCGCCATTTTCTTATTTTTCAATAAGTTAAAAGCACAAAAATCAATCCGCAGTATGGATCACAGCCACCCTGAAAAAAGCAAAGGTCAAATCTACGGCAGTGCAGGGTAAGGCTCATAACTTGATACTTTAAACTGTCACCATTTTTCCTGTACCCGTTTTCCTTAACCTGAAATGCCACCCCGGCAGAACCGGGGTGTCTCCTATAGCTGGCTAGTAACGACTCCATCTTATTTTAAATTATTGCAATCAGGCGGACTGGCGAAGTCACTTATGTTGATATCGCTACAAGGTTTTGCAGCATTGATGCGAATCATAGCGCACACATGCTTATTGTCTATCCAGATACGTTGAGTATCGTAGTACAGATTCCCGTCGGTATCTTCTGCCACCAGACGCAATGTGTACAATCAACTTCTTTCGCAAGTAGTGTTTTTGGTGTTCCAGCAAGAAGGGGCAAGTCTCGCATCGGGTATTTCCAACAGACAATGAGGTGGTGGAAACGGATTGCTGGTCACACAGTCATCCACCCATCTACTGGTGAGGTTGTCCAACCCGCTGCAAGTGGATTTGGTTCATAACGCTCTTTGAAATCCAGCATATAGCGTTTGATCTTCTTACCCGTGCAGTCTACGGGATCGGTTATTTCACAGATCAAAGGCTTTCTACACCAGATGAGGCCGCGGAAATATCTAACCAGGCAATAAAATACATCTAACAGATTATTTGCGCTGGCTAAGCACCAGTCAAATTTTGTTGCGCACAAGCACCAACAGCGACAGAACCAGAATATCGGAGGCGATCATTTTTGAAGCAAGTAAAAATATTTTTTAATCTATCTGGCTAGATATGTAAATGGAATAAAATCTAAGGAAATTCACTGAAGAAACCAACAAAA
>CBDTVA010000011.1:0-18047 GCA_965363935.1 uncultured Gammaproteobacteria bacterium
AAGTCTTCCTCGACGGTTTCCAGCCAGCGCTCCAGGGTGGCTGCGGCGCTGGTGGTAGACAGGGCCCAGCCGCCGTTGTCGTCGAGTTCGATGTGTGAAGCTTCCAGCATGGCGCGCACGCGGCGTGCCAGGCGCCGGTCTTCGGTGACGATAGCAATGGGCTGGACATCCTCCAGTAACCAGCGTCGAACCTGCAGGGCAACGGCCTGTGCTTCCTGTTCCGGGTCGTTAGCCCGGAAGGTTTTCAGGCGCGGGCCTATGGCATCCTGCGGGTGCTGTTCGGCAAAGTCCCGGGCCCGCTGCCGCAGATTGTCCGGGGAGGTTTCGAACAACGCGCTGATGAAGTTATCCAGAGCGTTGCTGGTGAATGTTGTGCTTTGCGGGGCTTCGACACCGAGCTGGCCCAGGATGTCCCTGACCGGTCTGTCGGGGTGATACCCGTCCTGTTGTGCTGCGCCGTGCAGCAGCAGGTGCGCCTGCCCGGAATCGAGCAGGGTGCGCAGCCAGCGTATCTCGGTGGGGGAGAATTCTGTATAGCCAATCAGCCACAACCCGGTGGTGCCGGGATTGCGCAGATAGTCTGCAAGTCGCTGCCGGTTGGCGGACGCCGGGTCCAGCAGATTTTCGGCAGCCAGCTGTTGCTTCCAGGCATGCCACAGCGTGTGCAGCATAAAGGCTTCCTGTTGCAGTGAAGGTGACGGCTCGGAAACGGCGTAACAGTTTTTCAGCCGGGTATGAAACTGCTCAAAATCATCCGGAATTTCGAACTCGTTGCGGGTCAGTTCATCAAACAGTGTCAGTAGCTGGCTGGCCAGTTGCCAGGGATCTGTTGCGACATAAATTCCGGCTGCATTGCGTAATGCGTCGGCCAGTACCAGTTCCCGGGCAGGGTGGTTGAGGACGGTTTCTGATACAGGGCTCAGGCGTGACAGCCACGAGTCCATACGGTCGATAGCAGGCCCCAGCAGTGCCTGAAAGCCTCTTTGCTCAGCTTGTCTGAGTAACTCTGCACGCAGTTGTGCGACGCACTGGTCTGATGCAATCAGTATCTGGCACTGGCTCAGGTCTGTTTACTTAGCTCAGGGCTGTCCTAAACACATGGCTGTCTTAATGGCCTGCAGCTAAGCAAAACGTAGGATAATCTTCACAATTAGGTAGTTATTAGTTAACAACTTGAAACCTATCACATTTATTTTATTAAATTCTGCTAGACTGGAAAGCAGATAAACATAATAAAATGCCATTTCGGGTTTACATTTCTTAATTTTTCTAGGCTGTCCATGAGTCACTACTAAGTTCATCTACTATGCTTAACAAAAATTTCGCATAAAACGTAACCAAGAAGATAAAGACTATGACAAACGAAAACTTTTTCGACAATATCCATGCCTATGGGAAATGGAAAAGTGACCTGGTCAAAGCAATTGAACAATTTCAGGATTGGCTCGACACTACTGAGCTCGAAGAAAGTGAGCAAAGCCTGAAAATATACGAAACGCTGCAAACCTTAAAGCATGATCGTATAACTCTTGCCTTTGTCGGTGAATTTTCCAGAGGTAAGACTGAACTAATCAATGCCATCTTCTTTTCACAGTTCAAGCGACGCTTACTGGCCAGTGATGCCGGACGTACCACCATGTGTCCAACCGAACTGTTTTATGATGTAGATGAGCCCAAGCCATATATGCGTCTGCTGCCAATCGAGAGTCGCATAGAAGATGCCAGTATCACTGAGCACAAACAAAATATGCTCAACTGGACCCATATCCATCTGGATATCTCTTCACCAGACAGTATGGCCAGTTCTTTTGCTCAAATCACCCATAAAAAAAAGGTCAGAGCGGCTGAAGCCAAGCGACTGGGCTTATATGATGTTGTCACGGATAATAATGGTACCGAACTTTCAGACCACCAGACCGTGGAAATTCCCATGTGGCGTCATGCGCTGATTAACTTCCCACATCCATTTTTGGAGCAGGGGCTCGCAATCCTGGACACACCGGGACTTAATTCTTTAGGTAATGAACCCGAACTGACCATTAACATGCTGCCTAATGCCCAGGCAGCAATTTTTGTCCTGGCCGCTGATACGGGGGTGACCCGATCTGATATGGATATCTGGCGTCGGCATCTAAAAAGCTTCCGGCGTAATAACAATAGCGGCCTGGTGGTCGCACTTAATAAAATAGATACCCTCTGGGATGAGCTGAAAAGCGACAGTGAAATAAAATGCAGTATTCAAAGACAATGTTCAGATACAGCTAAAACTCTGGGCATTGACAGCAAACGTGTTTTTGCCATTTCTGCCCAAAAGGGCTTGATTGGCCGGGTCAGAAATGATGCACGGCTCGTTAAGAGCAGCAATCTGGTGGCTATGGAAAATATTCTGGCCAATGAAATCCTGCCGCAAAAAGAACTGTTGGTACGCAACACACTCATTAATGATATAAATGAGATGATGCAAAGCTCAAAAAGTATTTTGCTGAGCGAGTTCAATGACAAAAAAAAATCCATTGTGAATCTGAGTGGTCTCAGTGGAAAAAATGAAGACGTCATCCAGCACTTACTGGAAAAAACCCGTGAAGAACAATCGGTTTACCACCGAAATGCTGAAAATCTGCAAGCCAGCCGGCAAATTCTTTTGGGGCAGCAGCATCGCTTAAAAACCATAATTGATCTGGATAGATTGGATCAGCAGGTCAACAAAGCACGTACATCAATGAAAGGCAGCTGGACCACGAACGGTATGAAAAGTTCGATGAAAACCCTGTTTAATGGTATCAGCGGCACCATGACTGAAGCAGCCAAACAAACCGAGCTGACCAACCGCCTGGTCAAGTCTATCTATAACCGCTTCCAAAATGAAAACTCAGAGACAGACATTAAACCCAAACTGTTTTCCATTGCATCCTACCAGCAGGAAATTGAGATGCTGTATGAAGATGCAGAAGAGTATCGCACCAGTGTGTATTCCACTATGACCGAGCAAAGCTTTGTCATCAAAAAGTTCTTTATTTCACTGGTCAGCCGGGCCAGAAATATTTATTATCAGTTAAATAAAGACGCTGATGATTGGGGTAAACGTGTTTTAACCCCTCTTATTCGTCAGGTCAAGGCACATAAAAAAGAACTGCAGGCCCGCCTGGAACAACTGAAAAAAGCAGGACAGTCCAGAGACACCATTGCCGAGCGTGTATCAGTTATGAAAAAAGAAGCCAAAGTACTACAAAAACATCTGGTGGATGTTAATAAGATGCTTACAACTATTAATAGCCCTATGCCAACACCTGTTCATGAGCAAAGGATCCCCAACAATGTCAGGGCGATAAGAGGTTAACGGTTTACATAAAATAATATGAGAGAAGTTTCTGTAAAGCCTGCACTTAAGTACAGGCCTGCTAAATGATTGGCTTAATCCAGCGGGTCAGCTGGGCAAAGGTTCAGGTAGATGAGCAAATCATTGCTCAAATCGATCAGGGCATTCTGGCTCTGGTGGGCATGGAAAAAAACGACCGCCAGGAACAGGCAAATAAACTTCTGCACCGCCTGCTTAATTATCGCATTTTTGCTGATGAGAATGGTAAAATGAACCTCAGCGTTATGGATATTCAGGGCGGCGTTCTACTGGTACCTCAATTTACTCTGGCTGCTGACACAAAAAAAGGCATGCGTCCCAGCTTCAGTTCTGCCAAACCGCCAACAGAAGCCCAGGCTCTTTTTTCCTATCTGCTCAGGCAGGCGCAAAATCTATACACAGAAGTTGAAAGTGGACAGTTCGGAGCAGATATGAAAGTATCACTGCTCAACGATGGCCCTGTTACTTTTTCATTAACCGTTTAGGCTAAAAAAATCAGTTGGGGTTTAAACCTGTTTATTACCGCTGATTGCAACACGAGTTGTTTATGAAACCGATCAAAGCTTTACTCTTTATCCTATTAACAGGCATGTTACTCCAAGCCTGTACAAAACCAAAACCCAATACCCCTCTAACCGTTGCTCAGGCATTCTGGACAGCCGCTCTGGAAGGTGATGTCGAAACGGCCAAACAATTTCTAACGCCTCAAAGCCGCCCGCATTTCAAGGTTATTTTACAAAGCCCAAAAGACTATGTTGAGCTTGGCGAACAAAACATCAGCCTTACAAGGGCAGAAATTTTAACCCAACTCACGCGACACACAGACAATCGGCAGCATAAAACAGCCTTACGCACGATATTACTGAACCAGCAAGGCCAATGGCTGGTAGATTTCAACCAGACCCGGGATTCTATGCTAGGCAGCGAATTGCAATCCGTGCTCGAGCAACTGTCCGATACCATGAGAAGGACTATAGACAAAGGCGTCAAAGTCATGGGAGACGCTGTAAAGGAAGAATTACAGGAAATGGAACAATCTCTGCAAGAATTTAACAAAAAGCTTAATGAAGAGTTAAATAAAGAGATGAATAAAAAGCGGCAACAGGAACAGGAAAACCAGGAGCAGAAACAGGATTTCTCCCCAGAAAAGTCCCCTCCAGAAACAACAACGCTATAACTCTCTTACAACGCCGTTTTTTTTGAGCGACCAGCATAGTGTTATAAATCCGTGTCAACGGAGTGTAGTTTGTTTTGCCGGGGTCTTTGCGGCATGGATGCCGCATTGAAGCCTACAGGGAAGTATTCACGGCGTCCCTGGAAAGGCAAACTACACTCCGTTGACACGGATTTTAGCACTCAACAAATTAAGATGGTTATTCGGCACCGGCTGGGATGCTGAATAGTTACAAATTTTTTTGAGCCACCAGCATGGCCTCATTGCGAAAGCCTTTATCCAGCGCACCGATCAAACCTTCCTCTCGGTAGTAGCGCAGGGTCAACTCTGAAAACAGGCTAAGGAGCTCATTTCTTGCCAGTCGGAAGTGATGGTTCTGTGGACCCAGTTCAGATGCACCTTGCGCCTGTACCGCACTCTCCAGAATAAAAGTCTGGTAAAAAATTAAACCGCCGGGCCTGAGGGCGGCAATCATTGATGGCACAATATCGCGCAGAAGAAAGCGACTGACAATAATAATATCGAAACTTTCTGCTGGCAGCACTTCCTGACTGATATCACATTGTCTGGCCAGAATATTCAATTGCCGTTCCTGCGAAAACTCCTGTACTTTTTCAATGGCAGTGTCGGAAATATCCCAGGCATGGCTTTCATAACCCAACTCCGCCATTCTCAGGGCATTGCCGCCCAGTCCACAGGCCAAATCCAAAGATCTGCCCTGCCCGGTCAACAGGTGCAGGTTCAGTTCCAGAACATCAATAACCTGATTGGGAACCAGCGCCATTTCATAACGATCGTTCCATTTAATTCTTATTTCTTCGATGTTACATCCCCCTTTATACACAACATCTACTGCCAAGTTATCTAACGCCGCCAGAATGATGGCGTTAGTATAACCAATAAGGTGAAAATTTCCAGACGTCCCAATAACATAGCAAAACATAGGACCCATTTTGAGAAATCATTAATGCCCTTATAATTTGCCCCCACATCCCCCAGGCCGGGCCCCAGATTATTCAGACAGGCCGCCAGGGCAGAAAATGCCGTGACCTGATCAAGTCCCGCAGCCATTAAAAACAACATCATAAGACTGAAACTGGCCACATAAAGAGCAAAGAAGCCCCAGATAGCATTACTGACATTTTCCGGCATGGCCTTGCCGCCAATTTTAACCGGTATTTGCGCACTGGGATGGATCAGTCGGAAAATTTCTCTCACCCCCTGTTTAAACAGCAGAATAACACGAATGACCTTCATGCCCCCGCCAGTTGAACCAGCACATCCGCCAACAAAGCTAAGAAACAATAACATAACCGGTAGAAAACCCGGCCAGTTATAATAATCCGCAGTGGTGAAGCCTGCCGTCGTACCGATGGAAATTGTCTGGAAAATACCATGGTGCAGGGCATTTCCCCAGCTTTCAAAAGTGTTTGTGAAGTGCAGATAAAATACCGATATCAGGGAGGCAAACGCCAGGATAGCGAGATAAACTCGAAACTCCACATCCAATAGATAGGGCTTGATACTGTTGCTGCGAAAAACGCTAAAGTGTAAAGCAAAGTTAATCCCCGCCAGCAGCATAAAAAAGCCGGCAATAATTTCGATCAACTCACTTTTAAAATAACCAATAGAGGCATCATGAGTCGAAAACCCACCTATGGCTACTGTTGAAAAGCTATGACCAATGGCATCAAATGGACTCATTCCAGCCAGCCAATAAGCCAGAGCACAGGAAATCGTCATCCCCAGATAAATGTACCACAGTGCTTTGGCCGTTTCAGTTATTCTGGGTGTCAGCTTATTATCTTTGATTGGTCCGGGAGTTTCTGCACGATATAACTGCATTCCACCAATACCCAGCATAGGCAGTACGGCAACGGCCAGAACAATAATCCCCATTCCTCCCAGCCACTGCAATTGCTGCCGGTAGTACAATATCGAATGCGGCAGATCATCCAGACCGGTAAAAACCGTTGCTCCGGTTGTTGTCAGAGCTGAAATTGACTCGAATAAAGCATCTGTAAAATCAGCTTGCAGACTTTGAGAAAGATACAGCGGCAAGGAACCCACCAGGCCGAAAACAAACCAGAATAGAACTACCACAACAAAACCATCTCGTATTCTGAGTTCACGGCGCAGTTTTCTGACTGGTAGCCAGATAACAAAACCCGATAACAGAATCACCAGAAAAGCTTCGATAAAGGCCGTTGATTCCGTATCGCTATACCACCAGGACACGACAATAGGCGGAATAACTGTGGAGCTGAAAACCATCATTAACAAACCGACAATACGCAGAATAACTAGAGGTTGCATATAATTAATTACTAAACAAAGTTAAATCAAATTGCCTGATTAAGGAAATCTACTTAATTTACATTCCTAACCCAGACAAACTGGATTAGTCTCTTAGCCCTAACCCGGACGAGCTGCATAAGTCTCTTATACAATAATATTTATTTCTTTGTATATTTGTATAAATGTATTAAATATTATTGGTAAGAGACTAAATGAAAGTAACACTCACCTGGAAAAGCCGCTCCACATCAATAATATGCCGTTTATCCACCAGGAACAAGATAACATGATCATCGGATTCAATCACCGTATCATGGTGGACAATGATTACTTCCCCTGATCGTACAATCGCACCGATAGTTGTCCCAGGCGGCAAGGGTATTTCTTCAATGACACGACCAACCACCTTAGATGTTTTCCGGTCACCATGAGCAATGGCTTCAATGGCCTCGGCAGCACCTTTGCGTAGTGAATGCACCATGACCACATCTCCGCGCCGAACATGAGCCAGCAAACTGCCAATGGTTGCCTCCTGTGGTGAAATCGCTATATCAATATCACCACTTTCAATCAAATCCACATACGCTGCACGATTGATTAATGCCATGACTTTTCTGGCACCAAGGCGTTTTGCCAGCAATGCCGACATAATATTTGCCTCGTCATCATTGGTCAGAGCGCAGAAGACATCTGTCGCTTCAATATTTTCTTCAATCAGCAGCTCTTCATCTGAAGCATCACCCAGCAGGACAATGGTTTTTTCCAGTTCTTCAGATAACATTCTGGCATTAGCCGGGTTGTGATCAATGATTTTCACATGTAGCCGCGATTCCAGGGCCCTGGCCAGTCGCTGACCAATATTGCCGCCACCTGCAATCATGATGCGTTTAAACGGTTTATCAATACGCCTGAGTTCGGACATCACCTTGCGCGTATTGCGTCGATCGACAATAAAAAAGACCTCATCGTCTTCTTCAATAATGGTATCACCCTTGGGAATAATGGGATGCCCCTTACGGTAAATAGCCGCAACCCGGGTATCAATATTAGGCATGTGTTCGCGGATTTCCTGGAGTTCATGCCCCAATAATGGGCCACCCTGAAACGCCCTGACCGCAACCAGTTGCACCTGTCCTCCGGCAAAATCCAGCACCTGCAAGGCACCGGGGTATTCAATCAAACGCTTGATATAATCAGTCACCAGTTGTTCCGGGCTGATCAGCACATCAACCGGCAGGGCTTCCTGGGTAAATAACTGGGGATATATCAGATACTGGTTGGATCGGACCCGGGCAATTTTTGTCGGCGTATGAAAAATGGTATAGGCAACCTGACAGGCTATCATATTGGTTTCATCGCTATCGGTCACAGCGATCAGCATATCGGCATCATCACCACCCGCCTTACGCAGAACATCAGGGTGTGATCCCCGCCCTCTTACCGTTCGAATATCCAGCCGGTCTTGCAAAATAGCCAGTTTGCGGCCATCCAGATCTATTACCGTGATATCATTATCTTCACTGGCGAGGTTTTCTGCTAATGACGAACCTACCTGACCAGCACCTAAAATTAAAATTTTCATATTGCAACTTTACTTCTTTTAGCTGGCTCAGGACTGTTTATTTTTTTTTGTGATTTTTTTAGCGTCTATTCCCAACGCTTTCATTTTACGATACAAGTGAGTCCGTTCAACGCCAGCCAATTGTGCAACCTTACCCACGCTGCCACCGACCGCAATCAGTTTTTGCTCAAGATAGGCCTTTTCAAACAGTTCCCGTGCTTCTTTCAAGGGATGTTCAAATAAACTCAGCAAGGTATCACCCTCTGCATTGTCGGCAAAAGCCATAACGCCATGTTCTCCAGCACCTGAAGTGTCCCGCTGCTGAGTCACATGCACTATACTGCTTTCAACTTCCTCCAGGGTAATATTTTCCTGATCAGATACAATTAATAGCCTTTGAACCAGATTTTTCAATTCCAGTAAATTGCCCGACCAGGTATAATTACGCAGCCGGTTTAAGGCTGCTATGGAAAAGCTGCGATAATTAAACTGTTCCTGCTGGACAAAACGATCCCGATAATAGTTCAATAAATCCGGTACATCTTCGCGATGCAGTCTCAGCGGCGGTATTGTTACCGGCAGTACATTCAGTTGAAAATAAAGCTCAGATTTAAATTTACCCTGATTCACCAGTTGTTCCAACTGGTAATGTGTTGCCGTAATAATACGACAGTTAAGGATAATAGAATCCACTCCTCCCATACGATGAAACTGTCCTGTTTCCAGAGTACTCAATAAGCGCCCCTGAGTGGCCATGTCCATATCACCGATATCATCTATATAGAGAGATCCTTTACCAGCCTGCTCCAATAAACCATAATAGATTTTGCCATCCTGTTCAGCGCCAAACAATTCACGGGCGGAATTATCCGGATCCAATGTTGCCACACCCAGCTCAATATAGGGCTGTTCAGAGCGCTTGCTCAGGCGATGCAGCAAACGGGAATATTTACTTTTACCGCTACCCGGCTCGCCAACAAACAGAACCCGGGAATCATGTTGCGCAATTTGTTCGATTTCCAGACGTAAGGCCTGATTCATTTTACTTTTGCCAACCGGCTCATCTACAGCAAACAGCTGCTGCCGCATGCCCTGATTTTCCTTATCCAGTTTATAGGCCTGCAAAGCATGCTCAACAGTCAGTAATAACTTGGCCAGTGAGAGCGGCTTTTCCAGAAAATCATAAGCCCCCAGGCGAGTTGCCTCGACAGCTGTTTCCACACTGCCATGGCCAGACATCATAATGACCGGAAAATGATCGGTATTATCATTTTCCGCCCATTCTTTAAGCAGGCTGATACCATCAACATCCGGCATCCAGATGTCCAGCAAAACCAGTTCCGGCCGTCTCAATCGACAGCTTTCTCTGGCCGCCTGGCCATTTTCAGCAATCTCAACCTCATAACCTTCATCCTGGAGTATTTCCTGTACCAGTTCCCGAATATCAGGTTCATCATCTACAACAAGTATATAGGCTGACGCCATCGTTTTTCCTCAAATATTTTTTTATAGTTTTGCACAGAATTAATTTTCTAAAACTGTATATACCAGGTGGCTATTGGAGACTCTAATCCTTGTTAATAGCATGCAATATGGCCTTGCTACCCGAGCACTTTCTATGCAACAGGCAGTCGAATAATAATTCTTGCCCCGCCATCCGGATGATTTTCTGCCTGTATAGAACCACCGTGTTCTTCAATAATTTTCTTTACAATTGCCAGCCCAAGTCCTGTACCTTTTGGCTTATTTGTTACATAGGGGTCAAAGATATTCGCCAGCATTTCATCTGGAAAACCAGGGCCATTATCGTTCAATTCCAGTACACACCAATACTGATTATTATTTTCCAGTAAACTGGTTTTAACTTTAAGACAAATTTTGTGCTGTTCAGTGGCGGCTTCCACAGCATTCTTAATCAAATTATGAAATACCTGCCGCAATCGCCCCTGATCCGCCTCAACCAAAGTATCACTGATGGTCAAATCCTGCTCAATCAACAGCTTATCGCTGCCGCGGTACAGATCAACCACTTCTGTTAGCAGGCTTTCAATTTCCAGTGGATGCATCTTCAATTCCGGCATTTTCGCATATTCTGAAAATGCCTTAACCATTTCCTTCATACTATCCACCTGATTAATGATGGTGGAGGTCAGACGATCCAGTGTTTCAGCATCTTTTCCTGCCATGGTCTTCAAGTATTTATGGCGTAATCGTTCGGCTGATAATTGTATGGGGGTCAGAGGATTTTTAATTTCATGAGCCAGGCGTCTTGCCACTTCACCCCAGGCGGCATCCCGCTGTGCCTGAACCAGTGATGTAACATTCTCAATAACAATGACATAACCGCCATCAGCCAGGGCATTGCCACGGCATAGCAGGTTTTTCCGGCCATCCGATTCACTGAGGGTGATTTCCTGACTCCAGTGCTTGACCCTGTTTTGGATAGAAGTCATGATCCAGCGCACCAGTGCTTCCAATTCTGGTTTTTCTTTGGTTAATTGAAACATGGACTTGCCATTATATTCATTGACATTCACCCCCAGAATAAGACTGACTTCAGGATTGCAGGTACGGATCTCCTTGTTTTTCGATAAACTGATGATACCGGATGATAAACTACTGAGCACCACTTCCAGATAGTCTCTCTGGCGTTTTGCCTGTTGGTGACTTTCTTCCAGGGCATTATGCGTGTGAGCCAGGCGGCGAACCATTTTATTGAATGACTGGATCAACAGGCCAAAGTCATCATCATTGAGCAAAGGAATAGGTTTGTGATATTCACCCTCAGCAACCGCCTTGGTACCTTCGGCCAGATCCCGGATAGGTGATGCAATACGTTTGGCTGAGAAAAAAGCAGCCCAGACAGCACTTAAAATACCCAGTAACAGGACCAGTGACAACGTCAGTGTGAAGCTGGTTTTCAGGGGCTTGCGTAAATACACCAGGCCTTTGTATTCTGAAAATGCCTGCTGTACACTGGCTGCCAGGCGATGTTGGCGTTCGCTTAAAGGTGCCATGGCCTGAAGGATCAAAAAACCTTTTTCATCTGCAAAGGTAATTCGCACCAGGACCCGTATTAACCGGTTGGACTCATCATTCAAGTCAAGTACCACATGATCCCTTCCCTGCTGTAAAGGCAATAATAAATCCGAGCTGGGCAAGTCCGGCACAATATCCCCTTCTTCAATAGAACTGGAGCCCAGTACCCGCCCTCTGGAGGTCATCAGCGTTACCTCATCGACACCGCTTTTTTCTCGAATCTCTCCCAGTGACACTACTGAGAGCTTACTCAGATCAACCAGAATTTCATCACTAAGGCGGCGGATCTGGCGCAACAGTGTTTTCTTCTTCTCGTCTACTGCCGAACGGCTTAAATTCATAGCATCTTCCAGCGCCTGTTCAACCGTTACATCAAACCAGCTGTCAATACTGCGATGGATAAACTGAATGGAGAAACTGTACACCACCAGGGCCGGAAAAACAGCCAGGCTGACAAAGATAATCACCATTCTCAAGGTCAGCCGGGCACCCGCCACATGCTGTCGAAGCTGGCGCAACAAACGCCAGGCCTGGCGGGCAATAAGAAAAACCAGCATGAACAGAATAACCAGATTGACAGCCAGCAGCATATAATACAATTGCTGAAACTGTTCCGCACCCATAGAGGTACTGCTGATCATTCGCAATGATAAAAACAGCAGTAACAACATGATAAAGATGGCTACCGGGCCATTAAACACTTTTTTTATCATTACCTTTGCTCTTGTTCCTGCTCTGTTTTAGAGTTGTCGATGGTCAATCGATACCAGGGACTTTCCAGACGCCAGGACGGTGACAATGAAGCAATTTGTCTCAGTGCCGGCGGTAGACGACTGATATCGAGCAAAGTGTGCATTTGCACATAATATCGGCCAGTCTGTTCGAGCATTTTTTTATCAATCAAATGAGCACTGCGAATGGTGCCAAGCACCGCCATGGCATCCTGACGACTATTAAAGCTGTAGCGATCTTCTGTAGCAATGTTTTTTACCTCATGGACATTGGTCAACGGGTGATAAAACAATTCAAACAATTGCAGTGATTCCTTGATAATAATGTTTCGCCACCATTGACGCTCCCTATACAGCTGGACTTCAACAGCAATGGTCAATGGTATGCCATTTTCCAGTGCCTCAACAACTTCTTCAGGGAAGTTCATTTTTAAGTCAGCATCAATCACAATACTGCCATTCACCTCATAGGTTCTGGCTGAACTGATCTGAAACTCACCCTTGCTGGTCAGGCGCGGAAATAAATTAAACAAAAACAACAGCATTAATGACAAAGTCAACACTACTGCAAGGGCAATAAAAAACTGGCATTCAGGGCAGCGTTTACGCTGTCTGCGCTCCGCAATCAACTGTGCTCCCTTGTAGATCAGTTGTGTTTTCATTCACTGGCCTGAATTTTATCGATTTTTTTCGGCATTGCCTGTTCTTTATACTGCGCTTCCCTGCTATCCTCTTTTCTGATTAGGGCATAGTAAAACCCATCCCTATTTTGTTCACCCGGGAGGATTTGACGGCCAACGGGCATGGCACGTCCCCATTCCGCCTGGATCTGGATTTCTCTTGCGCTGTCACTTATCCGTTCAGGACTGTCAGTCTCAGGGCTGTCATTATGTCGTTCAAGGAAGGCCTTTATCTGGCGATCATTTTCCTCGCGCAAGATTGAACAGGTCGCATAGAGGAGTATGCCGCCTGGCTTTAGCATTGGCCATAAGTTGTCCAGAATCTGTGCCTGCAATGCGGTCAGGACTGCAATATCTTCTGCACGCCGTAATACTTTGATATCCGGGTGCCGCCTGATCACACCGGTTGCTGAACAGGGCGCATCCAGCAAAATGCGATCAAAAAAATGCCCATCCCACCAATTATCTTTAGCCGCATCAGCAACAATCAATTGCAGTTTCTCAGCCGGAACTTTCAGACGCAAACTGCTTTCCTTTACCCGTTCTAGACGTTCTGCGCTGACATCAAGCGCAATGACTTTTTCCAGCATTGGCTGTTGCTCAAACAGGTGCATGGTTTTTCCACCGGGCGCGGCACAGGCATCCAGTATCCTCTCACCCGCCTTTGGCGCCAGCAGGCTGGCCGCCAGCTGAGCAGCGCCATCCTGAACAGAAACGCTCCCTGCAGAAAAAAGCGGTAGTTTTTCCACAGCAACCGGTTTATCAAGAATTAAGGTGCAATTATTAGCAGAACCGCTATCAGTACTCATTATTGGCTCAGAAAAAGCAATTTCATGCGCCTGTAAACGCTTTTTGTAATCATCCAGTCCGTATTGGCGACTGATCCTCAGAGTCATTGGCGGGCGTTGATTGCCCGCATCCAATAATGTTTCAAGCGAAGTACCTGCTGACTGTCCTGCTGTTTCCTGCCAGGAGCTTTTTATGGCATTAATTAGCCATTCAGGGTAAGCATAATGGCTGGCTAAAGAGTGATCCAGTTGTGCCAGTAACAGATCTTTTTCTCTTAGAAATCGTCTTAAAATAGCATTGACCAGGCCTTTTGCCCAGGATTGCTGTAATTCGTTGCTGGCATTAACCGTTTCCTTGACAACAGCATAATCCGCTTTATCAAGATAAATAATTTGATACAGACCCACCAGGAGAAGGTAATGCACCGTTAACTTTTTCCCTCTAAGCGGCTTGGTGAGCATTTTGGCCAATAGAGGATTTAAGCGATAATACCAGCGCAATACGCCAAAACTAATCTCCTGAGCCAACGGACGTTGCAGTGGTTTGAGTTTTTCCAGATAATGCGGCAATAAAGTCGATAACGAGAGGCCGGATTCAATACATTCCTGCACAATAAGAACAGCAATCGCCCTCGATGAAAGATTTGAGAGCTTTGACAACTGATGCCGCTTGTTTATTTTCACTTAAATTTCACTTATTACTTGCCACTTAAACTTTTTGTTTTACTATTGCAGTATAAAGCAGGGAATTAAAACAGAGCTCCCAATAAACTCTGACCGTTAATGAAATCTTTTACCAGAGTGCGTTTTTTACCGGGCATTTGCAGTTCCAAAATCCGCACAATGCCATTTTTAGCCAAGATATCAATCCCTTCAGCAGATTCTGCAATCACTTCACCGCACTGACTCGATAGACTTTCGTGGCGGTGTTTTGCCGCAGCTTTTTCTTTATCATCGACCACCAGTCGAGCCTGCCACAAGCGCAGAGATTTTCCATTGTAATTGGTATATGCCACAGGCCAGCTATTAAACGCCTGAATTTTCTGCACAATTGCAGCAGCGTCCTGGTACCAGTCAATCTTTGCTTCCTGTTTGTCCAGTTTATGGGCGTAACTTGCCTGTGAATCATCCTGGGCCTGAGGATTCAGGTTATTGCTTTCGATATCCCTCAGCGTCTTTAATAAGGCTTGTGCGCCCATGCCTGCCAGACGATCATGCAAACTGCTGCCGCTATCAGTGACATCAATGTCACAGCACTTTATGGTCAGCATATCGCCGGTATCCAGTCCTTTATCCATCTGCATGATAGTAACACCACTTTGAGCATCACCGGCAAGAATCGCACGCTGAATCGGTGCAGCACCCCGCCATCTGGGCAAAAGCGAGGCATGAATATTCAGGCAGCCGTGTTTAGGGGCCTGTAACACAGCTTCAGGCAAAATCAAACCATAGGCAACCACAATCATGACATCGGCCTGTATTGCATCCAGCTCCTTTTGAGCAACTTCATCTTTAAGACTGAGCGGTTGATGAACTGGAATATGATATGCCAGTGCTAAAGCTTTTACCGGGCTTGCAGTCAGTTTGCGTCCCCTGCCTGCCGGTCTGTCCGGCTGAGTATAGACCGCTACCACCTCATGCTCGGAATCCAGCAATGCCTGTAGCGCTACAACTGAAAATTCCGGTGTCCCGGCAAAGATAATTTTCACTGTGTAATCCTTATTTAGTCTCTTAATGAAAATATTTAATACATTTATACATAGAAATAAATATTTTCATATAAGAGACTTATCCAGCTCGTCTGGGTTAGGTGTTAGCAGCCAACACCTACATTTTTTGCCGCATCTGCTTTTCCAGTTTTTTACGAATGCGTTCCCGTTTTAACTTGGAAAGATAATCGACAAATAACTTACCCTGTAAATGATCGATTTCATGTTGAATGCAAACAGCAAGCAAACCATCTGTTGCCAATTCCTGTTCTTGACCTTTTCTATCCAGGTACCTGACCACCACAGATTCCGCTCGTTCCACTTCCGCATAGGTTTCCGGTACGGAAAGGCACCCCTCCTCCATGCTTTCCTTACCCGAATGAGAAATAATCTCCGGATTAATGAAAAAATAGGCATGTTTGTTATCTTCTGACACATCAATTACGATGATCTGTTCGTGTACATTCACCTGTGTCGCTGCCAGACCGATGCCTGGAGCAGCATACATCGTGTCCAGCATATCATCCATCAAGGTCTGATGAACGGGTGTAATTTGAACAACCTGTTTTGCCCTGGTGCGTAATCGCTCATCAGGAAAATGAAGAATTTCCAATAACGCCATAGAATAACTGTCTCTTGTTCTTGTCTTTCGGTTCTTTTCAGTGAATTCTATCAAAAAATGTCACTTTGATGATAGAAAAAGTGTTAACCAGGTTGGTAATTTTAAATAAAACACTTTATATTTAATAACAAGCCTTATAAATTTAAGCTAATCTTTGGATTTTATTAAAAATTTTATTTTTTTATGGTTTTATAGCAGACTCTTTACTAGAATCATTTCAGGGGAGCCTGTACAGATTGATATTAAGCAGGTTAAAAGATGAGTGTGTCCAATGAAGTTAGGGATTCATATGAAAAGCAATAATAAATTTTTTTCACTGATAGTGTTTGTTTTCCTGTTAACAGCAGCATCATATGTGTTGGCAGAAGCGGGCAATATTAAACTGAAAGCGGGTCATCCGGAGCAATACACCGTCCAGAAAGGTGATACCTTGTGGGATATTTCCGGTAAATTTCTAAGTAGACCATGGTATTGGCCGGAAATCTGGCACATCAATACACAGATTGAGAACCCCCACCTGATTTATCCTGGTGATGTGCTCAGGCTGGTTTATATTGACGGCAGACCCTATATTACCCGGGATAGGTATGGCAAGCGTACCGTTCGCCTGAGTCCCGAAACACGAATTGAAGAGCTGGATCAGGCCATTCCCACAATTCCTCTGGATATTATTTCCCCCTATCTGGCTAAAAACCGCATCCTGAATGTGGGCGAATACGCAGCCTCACCCTATATTGTCGGTATATTCGACGGCCACATGTCAGCGGGAGCAAACAACTTAATTTATGTCATGGGCATGAACAAAAACAGTGATGAAGATATCTATGGCATTTACCGGCGTGGTAAAGCCTATAAAAGCATCAGCAATCCAGACGAAGTTCTGGGTTATGAAGCCATTTATCTGGGCGAAGGTAGTATAGAACGCGAAGGCAGTCCCGCTACGATTTTTATTTCTAAATCTAAAAGTGAAATCCTGAAAGGACACCGGGTTATTCCCATCAATAACGACAAGAACATACAGGCTAACTTCCTGCCGAAAGCTTCTGCAGTGAATCGTCCAGGCACTATTATTGGTGTATTGACCAGTGGCATGCAGCCTGGAGTAAACCTGGTGGGCGCAATGGATGTAGTTATTCTTGACCTTGGCCTTGAGGATGGAGTGGAAGCCGGCGATGTGTTTAATATTTATAAAAGAGGCCCTTCTGTAAATGATCCCGTTCGTACTAAAAAGTTGGTTAAACTGCCGGATGAAAGGGCTGGCAATCTGATGGTCTTTCGTCCCTTCAAGCGACTCAGTTATGCCCTGATAATGGATGCCCAGTCAATACTTCGCGTTGGCGACGTGGTAAAATCACCCTTTTTGAGCGAGTAACTTCCTTTATCTGGCCGGCTGACACTCTTTATTATAAGTTTGATGCAAGGCTAAAAGCCCTTAACTAAAAGGGCTGAAGGCTCTTAACCGGCGGCCGAAGGCTCTTAATCAGAGGCTGAAGGCTCTTCACTACTCAGTTTTTTTGGAGAAATCATGGATGATTTATCTTATTGGCTGGCATTACATAAAGCTCCCGGCATAGGACCGCTCACTTTTAGCCAGCTGATTGAACAATTCCCCAACCCAAAAACCTTATTTGATTCACCCGAAGCCATCACCCGACTTGATTTAAGCCCTGCTCGAAGGAGCGCTTTACAACATTACCTGCAGGCACCGAACTGGAAAGACGTTGAGCAGGAATTGCAATGGTCCGAAAGCCCTGAAAACCACATTCTTATCCTCAACCATCCCGACTATCCTGAATTACTGAAACAAATTCATGCTCCTCCTCCAGTGCTTTTTATCAAAGGCCAGCTTCAGGTTCTCAATGATGTTCAGCTAGCCATGGTTGGCAGTCGAAACCCCACTGTTGATGGCAGTGAAAGTGCCTGGCAATTTGCCCATCATCTGGCGAAACATGGTATGGTGATCACCAGCGGCATGGCTTTGGGCATTGATGCACAAAGCCATTACGGTGCTCTGGCCGCTAATGGCAAAAGCATAGCAGTTGCTGGCACTGGTCTGGATCGAATTTATCCTGCCAGACACAAAAAACTGG
>CBDTVA010000012.1:0-17880 GCA_965363935.1 uncultured Gammaproteobacteria bacterium
TTGAAATTGAATTGACAGGCTTTCTGGCTTCTAGATAAGAGTTTATATAGAAGCCTGTTTTGTACCAATCAGCTCTTATAAATTAAATTTGATATAAGTGCCGCTTGCCGCCTGCATTTCTTCTAGCGTTGGCAGTTCAGCTTGATAAGGTTCCGCCTGTACTCCCCTGCAGATCAATGCCCTTACCTGTGACTCTGAGTCAGGGTCTTGTGCTGACAGACGAAACTGATAATAGCGTTTGATGTCAACCGGCGAATCAGATGACCAGGCATAAGTCAGTGAAGCCACCCTAACGGATTTTCTCATAACAATTGGGCTTTCCTCCTGAGCAATAGCAATAATATTGAATTTCTCAGGTTTTATTAATTGTCGAGCTTCGCTAACAGTGTTAATTTCCACTTCACAATTCACACTATACAAATCCAGTTTTGCGAGTGGTATGATTTCACCATTTTGCAAAAAAGCCCTCGCTGAGTTTGGTGAAACTTCAAGAGTTTGGGTTATTTCAATAGTTGCATGTTGGCTGGATTCAAAATAAGAACCATCTGTACGAATCATGGTAGACTGACAGGCGGATAATAAAAATAATACGCTAAATGTTAAAAATTTTTTCATATCGTTCCTGTTTAGTTAAGAAACCATTTTTTTCAGCAAACCTTTTAGGTCCCAGCTGTTGTTTTTTTCTGCCTGGTCCTCTTCGGTTGCCCTGGCGAGTCCCTGTGTAACTTCTTCAACATCAATACCAAAAGTACCTAAAGTATAGGTGTTAACAATTTTTGGGCGCACATTATCTCTAACTTCGCTAATTTCATATAAGTCCAGCACCTTGAACAAGGTAACCGGCTGACGCTTAATATCACGCAGAATAAGCACCTGCGGCAGCAATTGATTTTTGCTGTTTTGTGCAACAATAATGGCAATTTCTTTGGAGTTTAATTCAACAATTGTACCCACTGGATAGATACCCATAGAACAAATAAACTCTTCCAGCAATTCAGACATAAATTTTTTATCCCGCAATTGATAGAGGTGCTCCACAGCGCGAGTTGGATCCAGCGAATTTTCCTGGACCCTGCGATTGGTTATTTCTTCGTAATAGCTGACCAAACCGGCGATTTGAGCCAATAAAGGAATTTCATCTTTCATTAGATGCATAGGATAACCAGAACCGTCATAGCGCTCACAATGTGCTCTGATAATGGTAATAATTGCCTGTGGTGTACGTCCCATAATCTTTAGAGCATCCATTGTTAAATCAACATGTTTCTGATACTCTAAAATTTCTTCGTCATTGAGCTCGTCTTCTTTCTCTAGTAATTCAATGGGCAACTTTGCCTTACCTATATTGCATAACAGCAAAGCAATGGATAAATTATTTAGCTTTTCCTGCTCTAATCCCAGATATCGGGCAAAAGCAATGGCCCAGATAGAAGTTCTTAAAGAACGATTGTGCGAATGGGTATCCTTTTCATGCAGGCGTGTTAACCATAAAAATGCATCGGGGTTGCGAACCACGCTATCCACTACTGCAGTAGCAGAACGTCTGACACTGACAAGGTCAATATTATTACTGGCATGAGCATCAGTAAACAGTTTTGAGGCTGTATGGGTAATATCTTTATAGAGTTGATTCGCCGTACGAAACTCAGTGGCAAAGGATGTGGTTTTTTTGTACTCACTTTCAGGACGGCGTAGGATGTGTTTTTTCGTCTTACGATTAAAACTAATATCCTTGATATCAGTATTGGCAATGGTCTTGATTTTTGTGAAAAGAGAGGGTTCCGCTGCTGTAACTTTAATCCTTTGCCGGGTTAATTCAACATCAATATATACGAATCCACACAATTTCTGGAGTTTCTCAAGATCATTAATATTTTCAATATAAAAGCCCTCCATCAAATAGTCAGTTTCTATCCAGGGGCGATCCAGAGCAGATACATACATTCCGACAGCAAGGTTATTAATTAGTACTTTTTTACTTTGAACAGACATAGTTCCTCAAATGACACAATAACTTGTATATACTCTTTATTGTATATTCCAGATCTGTTATTCGCTAGCTAAAAAGCAAATAATCTCTCTTAAACTTATTTTTTAAAGCTATACACAAAGTTTTCTTAAAACTCCACGGACCAGCATTATGAGCGTATAAACAAGCTTGCTTAGTAACAGAGGGCGGAAACGGAAAATTTAACCTTCCATGAGCGAATTCACTCATTATCTTTATCTTGTCAATAGTTTTTATATAATAAATCCCAAGCCTTTGTTTTAAAAGGCCATTTAATTTAGAAAAAAACGTGTTTAATATGTAATCAAAGTGTCACACAAGCAGCAAAAACAAGCCTTCCTGAAGTTTACCCATAGTTTATTCACACAGTTATCCACAGCTTGTGTGAATAAAAACTTATTCCAGTGATACGATAATCTTACGCAGCATAAGATAACCACAAACTCCGGAGATCAGTGAAGCCAGAATAATACCAATTTTGGCATTAAACAGGTATGTCGCCTGGTCTGGAAAAGCCAGGCCGGCAATGAAAATTGACATAGTAAAACCAATACCGGCCAACAAAGCCACGCCAGCAATCATAGGCATCGTCACTTTACCAGGCAAACTGCTCCAACCCAGTTTGACCACAATAAATGAAAATCCGAAAACCCCGATTACTTTCCCTGCAACCAGGCCCAGCGTTATACCTAAAGTGACGGGATGAGTAATAATATTGCCCAATTGCCCGAAGTCAATGGTGATACCGGCATTCGCCAGGGCAAACAACGGAACAATGAGAAATGATACCCATAAATGCAGGCCA
This sequence comes from uncultured Gammaproteobacteria bacterium, assembly GCA_965363935.1. GTDB lineage: Bacteria > Pseudomonadota > Gammaproteobacteria > GRL18 > GRL18 > CBDTVA01. The sequence goes on from CBDTVA010000012.1 coordinate 2,814, forward strand.
TGCTCCATACGCTGCAATGGGCTCTCCATATTGTGCACATAGTTTTCCATGGTTTGCATAATGGCTTGCTGCTCTGCGTTTTCGAGAATATTTTGTTCAGGGTGGTCGGCTTTTTTGAATCGTTCCATCAACGCCATAATGTTTTTACTAAAAGGCCCGCCCTTACAATTTGAATTAGCCGGAATGGTCAATGCAGTTAAAACACCCGCCAGAGTCGCGTGTATTCCCGACTCCATCATTCCCAGCCAGAGAAAAAAACCAAAGAAAATATAAGGCAAAGGTTTTCTGATACCGAATAAGTTAATTAATATCAGCAACACAAAGGCAGTAAAAGCAAATAGCAGTGCTGTTAAATGGATTTGTTCGGTATAAAAGACAGCAATGACTATAACGGCCCCCAAATCATCCACTATAGCCAGTGCCAGAAGGAAGGCAATCAATGGTTTGGGAATTCGGTTACCTAACAAGGCCAAAACACCGACCGCAAAGGCAATATCGGTGGCCATTGGAATACCCCAGCCACCACTGGCATCAGTACCCGAATTGATGGCCAGGTAAATCAAAGCAGGAACCACCATACCACCAATTGCCGCACTGATTGGAAGAATAGCTTTGCGCATATCAGCCAGTTCACCAATCAGGGCTTCACGTTTAATTTCCAGTCCTACCATAAGGAAAAATAATGCCATCAGGCCATCGTTAATCCAGTGATGCAGGCTATGGCTCATGGTATAGGAGCTGATATTAAAACTAATATCAGTATGAAGAATTGCTTCGTAGTAATGAACAAATCCGGTGTTGGCAATAACCAGAGCCGCAACGGCACAGGCCATAAGCAAGAGTCCAGACGATGCTTCGTCATGGACAAATTCCTCAAAGGGTGTTAACGCCTGATGCCAGGCTTTTTCTAATGACGTTTTGCCATCGTTGATTGGGTCATGATTTTCTGGCTGACTGGCCATTTTTTATCCCTGCAGTTTATTTTGAATAATATAAACACTAATTTTGTTAAAATTAAGAGAGATTATAAATTTTTTACTTTCCTCTATCAAAGTAAGTTTAAGATTATAGTTTTAATGAAAAAATACTGTATTTATGTGACAAAAGTTTGTTTCACCTGTATATTGACACAACCAAATCAAACATCATAGAAAAGGATTAGAGATGAAAGCCAAAGTTATTCTAGTAGCACTTTTTTCACTGTTCATGGCAAATGCGGTACTTGCTGATAGTCACAAACCGGCCAGAACTGAAAGCGTTGTTGTTAAACAGCAATTTGAAGTCATTAGCATTAACCATGAAGAACGCTGGGCTATGCTTAAAGACCGTTCCGGTTTTACTAAAAGATTTGATATCAGTGTTAATGCACGCAATTTTGATCAACTTGTTGTTGGTGATGTGGTCAATATCAGCTACGCTGAAACCATTCACATCCAGGCCTTTGGTGCAGATGCAATCAATGCAGGCGAAGAAGCCGACGCCATTTTTGCCCGCACTCCAGAAGGTGAAAAACCCGGCGGCGCAATTGCTGAGGCAAAAACCTTAGTAGTAACCATAGCGGCTATTGATCTGGAAAATTCACTGGTTACCTTAAAAGACAAGCAGGGCAACACAAAAACCTTTAGACCTCGCCTACCCAGCAATCTGAAAAAAGTCAAGGTTGGTGACAAGGTGGCCATTTCATTTGCCAAAGCTCTGGCTATCACTGTAGAGAAAGGCAAACAGTAAACCTGTCCAGGAAGCAAATTCAGAGAGTACTTTAGAAATAATTTCTGTGCTTTTTACAGAAATTATTTCTCTCAAGCTAGCACTCTATCCAGTTCATCTGAATCAGGGTTTACACAAAAGTGTGATCATAGACAAATTTTTAACCAATAATACGCCAAATACTGCTTACTTTTTCAACAATTCAATTTTTCCGCTATAATAGTTTTATTAAGTTTCTGATGTATTAAAAGAAAACAGAATAAAATGAATAAGCTGTTGCTAATACCCTTTTTATCTTTTTGCATGACTACTTTTTTCGTGACCATGAGTGGCAATACTCTTGCTACAACCATTTTTCAATGTGAACTTCCAGATGGTACGATTGAGTTCACCAATAAGGGCTGTTCAAAATCCAATAGTTTATTTGTTAGAAAAATCGTCAGCTCATCAAATACAACAGAGGTGAGAAAAAAAAGAATTAAGAAAAAAAACCGACCACGCGCTCTTTTTACTCACACTGGTTTCATTAATTTGCAAAACAAAATGCTGGGTGCCCAAACTCTGCAGGAAATGGAAAAATACGCCCAGACAATTATTGGCAAGGTTCGCACTTCTGTGCAACAAGGCAAGATCAATGCTGCTTATGATATGGTGGCAGCTACCTATGCAAAAATTTCAAAAGCCATGAAAAAAAGCCAGTGGGAAGGCCAGTCAGTAGCCGAATATACCTTGAAGATACAAAGTTTATTTGAAGAAATCATGATAACCCAGTCCACAATTTCAACAGCCACTGAGCTGAATCAGGTGATTCAAACAGCATGGAAAAATTACCAGGCCAGCACTTAATGCAGACATAGCCTAGTAAATTGTCTGGTGTTGATTTTCTATCAGGAATTTACTTATAGTAATCTAACAGAATTTCTTTGGCTTTTTGGTATTCCTTTTCAGTTATGGCGTTTGCCTTATAGGCTTGATCCAGGTCTTCAAGCTGTTTCCCCAGACCCTGGGTTGAATTAAACGTTTCAACACTGGAAGAACATCCCATTAGAATAACCAAAAACAGATAAATAAAAAAATGAAATGCTGCTCTTAAAAATTGAAATTTAGCCATAATAATTATACCAAAGTCTGAAAAATTGATAATAACAGTTAGTCATCATAGCGTTCCATAATATTTTCTTTGGCTTTACTGTATTCTTTTTCAGTCAGAAGACCTTTTTTATAACTCTCATCCAAATCCATTAATTCTTGTCCCATGGTGGTATTTGTCGTAGTTGTTTGCACTTCTGCACCACCGCCGCCACAAGCGCCAAGCATTAAAAAAATTGCAGCAATAAAGAAAATTTTAGTTTGTGTCATAATCATTTCCAGAGTATTAAATTAATATCAATAAGGGTTATCATAGCACATAATTTCTAAACAAATTGCAGCCGGAAATATTTTTTTAGTCAGAGTTTTTCAGACTGAGTAGAGAAAACACTATCTATTGAACTTATAATTTCGTTATACTGAAATTCTAATTTATTTCGGTTAAAGCAAGGAGCTTGAAGATGACAATATCACAAAAATCCATATTATCAGCAAAATCACTATTTTTATGTTTATTATTTTTAACTATTTCAGTCTCTGATTTATGGGCCTGGGATGCTAATGCAGAATTAAAAGCCAGTCAAACCTTAGAACATTTCAAAAACAAAGATCAATCACTGGATAATTTTTTTAAGCTAGCCTATGGATACGCGGTTTTCCCTACTATTGGCAAGGCCGGATTTATTGTCGGCGGAGCACATGGAGATGGTTTAGTTTATAAACAGGATACAGTTACGGGTACAGCCAAAATGACTCAGCTTAGTGTAGGCTGGCAGGCGGGTGCTGAAGCCTATAGTGAAATTATCTTTTTTCAGAACGCAGCTGCCTATGATCGTTTTGTCCAGGGCAATTATGAATTAGGTGCTCAGGTATCAGCAGTCGCGGCAAAATCAGGTATTGCTGCACAAACCAAATATGAAAACGGGATTGCCATTTTTACCGATTACAAGGGTGGATTAATGGCTGCTGCAAGTGTCGGTGGTCAAAAATTCTCTTTCCAGCCCAAACAGTAACTGCTTAATTTTTTTTCAAGCCTATTCTTCGCAGTGTTCCTTTGCGCTTTATTGAGTGGTCTTATGTAGTGTTCTTATGTAGGTCGGGTTACGGCAAAAAGCAGCCTAACCCAATCTACAGAAAAAACGATATAAACTCTATTAAACATGCTAATAGAGCGGAAAGGAGTCTTCACTGTAAATTAATATCATTCAAATTCAATAGTATAAATTATATTACCGCCGCTTTTTTGGGCACTGCTAACACCTTCCAAATGCATATTTTTACGCAATTTGTAGCGCACAACAAATTCGCTGCCTTCGTCTCCCGCCCCCGCATTCACCCCCACGCTCAAATCATCACTCAATTCTCTACCGGCATAAATTCGTGCATTTGCTGCATTATCAAATTTCTGGCCAGTTAATAACAGTGACACAATATCTTTTGAGTTGAGACCTGGGTTGCTGGAATAGGTACTGATATCCAGATTCTTTGCCGTACCCGTAGCCATAACGCCAACAGTAATATCCTGCACTTCTTTGCTGGCCCGAATATTTAGCCCCGGATTATCCAGATAGCCACCCGCATAAAAAACTCTACCACGTTCTATGTTCAGGTTTTGTCCATAAGCCCGGAATGTCCCTTGAGTCGTTCTTAATTCTCCATTAGCTGTTGCCAACTGTCCAGGAGATTTTTTAATGCGCATGTACCCCTGTAACCAGGTATTCAAACCAAAAGCTTTGAGATGTACTTTATCTCCTAATTTAATGGTCATATCCATCTCGATATTAGTCGGTTGTACTTCTTTCTCACCTACAATAGACGTATCATCTGACACATTTTTTGAGCCTTCAGGCAGTTCATTGGGGAAAATACCTGCCTCGGGAATATTAACCAGCCCTTTTATTTTGATACCATCAGGACCATGCTCCAAATTGACATCTGGTGAAATCATTACCTGCAGTTCAGGTAAATTAATTATCTGAAATTCTTCCCCTTGAACATGCAGTCTGGCAGGCCAGTTTCTGTCTGCCTGCAGACTCAGATCACCATTAAGTTGCAGTTTTCTTTTTCCTGAATAAAGTTGTCCGCTAATTTCCACCTGCTTATCTGCCTGACCTTTAAGTTTGATGGTTGCTTTGGAAAATTCTATTCCTGTTACCGGGATGCTGATTTTCTCTGCAACAAATTCCGCAACTCCCGTAATTACAGGTTCTGCTAATACTCCGTCCAATTGCAGATCAGCCTTTAGAAACCCCTGTGCATCCGTGACTTCATGAATCAAGGCAGTTAACAATCCCAGTTCTTTTATATCCAGTTTAATATGACCTTTTACCGGTGCATTCTCCCAATCGGTTTCCAGTGCAGAACGAGGAATTCTTATCGCCCCTTCAATACCATGTTCACTCATTTTTAAACCCCACCCGGCACTCAAATACTGCTCATCCAGCACAGCGTGAATTTGCCCCTGCTGATGTTTCAAACGCACTGTCTTGTCTGGTTCAAGCAAATAAGAAATACTACCCGGAGTGAGATCAATATTCAGTCTGGCCTTGAGTACCTGCTGCACTGTAATCTGGGCATCAAGATTAATTTCACCGCTTAATTGAGTAATTTCTTCCGGTAACCAGGGTTTTATTCTGGCAATTGAAATATTCTTGGCCCACAAGTCAGCTTGGGTATTTTCAGGCTGCCACTGAACGGTTGTGCATAAAAAAGCATTCTGATCGAATAAGCATAAGTTATCCAGATTAGCCTTCTCGGGATGAATCACCAGATGAGCAATTTTTTTTTGCTGCCAGGTTCCTGGAACTTTGCCTTTCACAGTCAGCTGATTAATATCTCCTCGCCACAGATTTTCAGACTCAACATACCCCCCTTTTGCGTTCAAATGAAGCTCATTTTCCAGAATATACGACTTAAATCCTATAGAATGTGCTCTGGCAGTACCTTTGATATTCAATAAAAGATCATGGATTTCATTCTGCTCAGAAATGATTTTATCGATTAGCAGGGAAAGATGACTGGTATAGTTTTCAGCTGGCGAAACAGAGAAGTCAAGTTTTGCCTGATTAAGGTTGATATTGTCATAATTCACCCTCCCGGCATTTAACTTGCCTGCTAATACAGGCTGCATACGTGTACCATACAATTTACCTCTACCCGCCAGAGAACCGTTCATACCAGGCACTAAATGGGTCAGTTTTGGGATATCTATCTGCCATTTCAGATCAAGTTGCTGGTGGATAATGCCATTCATATTAAGGTTTGCCTCACCACTGGACAGTTGCAGATGCTGCAATTGAAGCAAACCATTTTGCATTTCAAATCGTCCTTTTCCCGACAATGGCTGCCCCTGCAAGGTACCCTGCAAATACTGCAAATCAAACTGTAGTTCAAGACTGGTTTCTTCTTTAAGCACTTGTTCAGCAATTTTTTGTCTGCCTTTGCTTAGCACCTTTAAATTAATGTCTCCCGGCCACTGAGAATAGACTACAGCAGGATCGATATTACGGGTATCCAACATCAAATCCCAGTGTAATTGAGGCAACCAGCCAATCTGTCCTGTTAAAATGATTTCACCATTCGATAGATTTGCCGTTAGCGGTTTAAGGACGGCCATATTCATATCCCCTTCTCCGACCAGGGACAGATCAAAGCTGGCATCTTTAACATCAATGCTATCATCCAGTAAGCGGACAGGTATTTGCTTTATGTTGACCTTACCGTTCCATGCCAGTCCCGAGAAAGGATTATCAAGGCTGATATCAACATTGCCCTGCAGATCCCCTCCAAGTGATTGCTTAATGGCCAGCGTATTGAAATCACCTTTAATAATTCCCTTAGATGTCACTACAGGCAGATCGGTTAAAGTCAATTGCAAGTCGCTATTAATCTCCACAGGATAATCGGCTTTAAGCTTGAGCTTTCCATTACTGGATATTTCAAACTCAGAGGCTTTAACATCAAATTGAATGATATTAACAGTTGCACTACTGGCACTAACATCTGTCCTGACAGTCAGCGCATCTATTAGAAATGGCTTGTCCTTAGGATCTGTGATTAGCAGGAAGTCTGTTACACTAATCTCATTGAGAATAAGATTCAGAGGAAAATTTATATCAGCCAGTACAAAGCCTTGCTCAAGAGCATGGTCAGAGTTCTGTTCATTTTCAGGCAGGTTTTTATTCTCAACGCGGACGCCATCAAGCTTTAAATATTCAAGATAAAAACTACGATTCAAAAGTTTTTGTGGTTTCCATGACAGTTTAAGATCACTGATATTCAAATGAATATCGCCGTTCTTATACTCGAATCCAGTGACATGAATCTTAGTCAACAAATTTCCATGTAATTGCTGGTAGCTTATCTGTGCATTTGAATAGGAGGTAACAGTGCTGAGTAGCCATTGTGTGCCGATTTGTGTTCCCAAAATAAGTATGAGTGACAGACATAAGGCACTCAACACGCCCACAAGTGTTAGTGTTATGGCCTTGCAACACCTAAACACAAATACTCTAAACGATTTTGCAACGAAACTCATAGACTCACTTCAAAACCGAAATAAAATACCAGAGATGATAGTTTGGTTTCTTCATCATCTTCATTAATGGGCCACCCCATATCGGCACGAATCAGTCCTACAGGTGAAATCCAGCGAGCGCCAAACCCCGCACCATAATAAAGTTTGTTAAACTCATCGTTATAGGCATTACCCATGTCGAGAAATGCCGCCGCAATCCATTGCTGAGATATTTTATGGTTGTATTCGATAGAAGCTGTGACGACATTCTTGCCACCTACCACATCTCCCGCATCATCGACAGGTCCAAGTGCTTTCCAGTCATAACCACGAACACTCTGATCACCACCGGCGAAGAATCGCAAGGAGGTGGGATACTGGTCAAAATCTCCAACTTCAGCCAGACCCAGTTCAGCACGTAAAATGAACCTCCCCTCTTCCTGCAATGGTAACAATAATCTTGATTTCAGATGCAGGCGAACATAATCCGTATCCGACCAGATAAGCTCAGGAGCTCCTCTCAATTCAGCAAAGGCTGACCAGCCTTTTCTCGGATACATACCCTTTGCAATAAATACGCCTTCCAATTGACTGCCAAGGCTCAATAGTCGAGTGATGGTTTCTGGCTCAGTTCCCGATTCAAATCGTTCAAATTTATATTCGGTAAACAATTTTGAGTTCCATTCACGCCATTTAAAGACCCAGGCAGCTTCAAGATCCAGTGTGTTTCGATCAGTGTCATCTGTTTCTTCAGTCTCAAATTTTGTTGTAAAGCCAATTTTGTCCGTTCTGGGATCATTGATCGGGATCCAGTAAGTACCACTCAGCATACTTTTTTTATCTGAAATCTTGAGTAATACATCGGTATTATGACCATAACTATTAAGTAAACGGTTTTGCCAGCGTATCGAGGCGTTCAGATCGATCTCGGTATCATAACCAAGACCAAAGGATAGCTTGTGTCGTTTTGCCTGCGTCAGAATAATATCAACAGGAACATGTTGTTGTTCAGTCTCACTGTATTCCGGTTTTATATCAACCACTGAAAAATAGCCACTACTCACCAGGGATTGCTGAAGTGCCAGTAAACGTTTATGGGAAAAAGGGTCTCCCGGTTTCACATCCACAATATAGCGGTTAATAAAATCGGGCTGCAGTGAATTCTGCTGAAAACGAAATTGCCCCAGATAATATTTCTCTCCCGTATTAATGTGCAAGGTTATTTCCGCCGAGTTTTTGGGCGGATCAATCAGAAGTCGTTTTTTATCTGTTTTAACATCTGAATAACCCAAATTCCCTATCAGACTCAGCAAATTGTTTTTGCCCGATTCATAAACATCGTGATCCAGAAAATCATTGACTTTAATGGGAAATTTTTTCACAGCAGCCAGTATTTCAGGCTCATTCGCGCCACCTCCTATAAGCCTTATATCAACCTTGAGGATTTTTACCCGTTTACCCGTTTTGACCTGATATCTGGCTTGCCATACATCCCTGGAATCTTTTTCTAAATGGCTTTCAACAACAGCCTGGTAATAGCCAAAAGGACGCAAAGATTGTTTAATATTGTCCTGTGCTCTGGAATGCAGCTGTTTAAGCCATAATTCATTTAAGTCTTTTTGGTTTTTTACAATTTCAAGATAGGCCAGAGCATTCTTTTTTTCCTTATCCCCCAGGCCTTCTACAATGACATTAACTGCAATAGCCGCTGGCTTTTCTTGCGCAGCAACAGCATGACTTGTTATTAACACAAATAATATTTGCCATAAGGTTCGTAAAATCTCCCTGTCCTTACCACGCATTCAACTTATCACCCTTGTACTATAGCTCTTGTACACAAATTCTTTGTATCTATAGTTAATTTTATCATAAATCATTATTAATCCGTTCAAAAATGAACCAGCCATAGCCATGCTAAATTTGACCCGTCATCCTGTTCCCGGGAAGTTATTCAGTGTTTAATTAAAAATAAGGAAATTTTATTTTTTTTGTTAATGTATTTTTCAATTGTCAATATTAATTTTTAACAATTTCTTATCTTATTGTTTTTAAAAGGTTTTTAATTCAGACATTTTTCGGTATAAAGTGTAACCAAATTGTCATCAGACTTTTAGCTACAGGCGTTTGCGTAAACTACCGCATGTTTATTAACAGACTTATCCACAGGTAATGTGAATAAAAAAATTACCAAATGAAGTATAGAAAACTATTTATATCTCCATAGCAACTCTTTTCAAAGCTTGCAAAAACAATAGACTCACTTACACTTTATTTTAATTTCTGACTAAGATTTCCTGCTATTGGTTTACAATAGATAAACCGGCATACTAATGTCATAAAAAACAAACCATCCTGTTTTTAGCCAGGGTAATTTTGCCATGCCAACATCTGGAATTCATTTCATGAGCCTTTTGCAAGATTTTTTAAAAAAAGAGAGCGCCAGTGGCATTCTTTTAATGATTGCAGCGTTTTTAGCAATTATTGTCGCTAATTCTCCACTATCTGGATTGTACTCTGAACTTCTCGATATCCCCGTTGAAATTCGAATTGGAGCCTTGCATATTGCAAAACCACTAATTCTTTGGATCAACGACGGTCTGATGGCGGTTTTTTTCTTTTTTATTGGGCTGGAATTAAAAAGAGAACTCCTGGAAGGTGAATTGTCCGAGCCCAAAAAGATCATATTGCCCGCTTTTGCGGCTATTGGAGGTATGTTATTGCCCGCTATTATTTATGCATCATTAAACTGGAATGATCCAATGGCACTTAAAGGCTGGGCAATTCCTGCCGCCACCGACATTGCATTTGCTCTGGGTATTCTGGCCATTTTTGGCAAAAGGGTTCCCATTGCCCTGAAAGTTTTTCTGGTTTCTCTGGCTATCATGGATGACATGGGAGCTATTGTGATTATAGCAATTTTTTATACCAGTGAGCTGTCTGCATCCAGCCTGATAGTTGCCGCTACAGCACTTGTCATACTGGGCATATTGAATAATCGCAAAACAAACACACTGGTTCCTTATATTTTAATTGGCCTGGTTTTATGGACTGCGGTATTAAAATCTGGTGTACATGCGACATTGGCCGGTGTTCTTCTGGCTTTTTTTATTCCCCTGAAGACCGGCTCCAGGAATGAAAGGTCACTGGCCAAAAATCTGGAGCAGGATCTGCATGGCACTGTGTCTTACGTCATTATACCTGTTTTTGCTTTTGCCAATGCGGGTATTCCACTTGAAGGTTTAAGCTTTAACTCGTTACTGGAGCCTATACCATTAGGAATTATTCTTGGTTTGTTTATTGGTAAGCAAGTGGGAGTAATGCTTTTCAGCTTTATGGCAGTTAAACTTGGTATTGCTGCGTTACCGGATAATGTTAACTGGAAACAGCTTTATGGTGTGGCAACTCTTTGCGGGGTTGGCTTTACTATGAGCCTGTTTATTGGCTCTTTAGCTTTTGAACAAGGCGGGACCGAAGCCGTACTGATGAATGACCGACTGGGTATTTTGCTTGGTTCAACTATTTCGGCAATTACAGGCTATATTTATCTCAATAAAGTATTACCAAAATAACTCATACAAAGAGCTATTTCAATGAGCTTTTTGAAAAATCAGCCTTATCAGGACTGCAGGATTGTTCGGAAAACTTAAGTATCTCATAATCCCAATTATCATCGTCAATAGTGAGAATTATGCAAGAGGGTCCGCCCTTGTTTCTAGTATGACCGGCAGCCCCTGGGTTCAAGACATGTTTGTCCGGATCGTCCTTATCTATTACCTGAATATGAGTATGCCCATAGATAACCAGTCTTGCCTGAGCATGGGCAGCTCTTAAATCATCATGGGAAGGTTTGTGCAGACCATGTTCATGACCATGCTCAACCGCAATTATACCGCCGGGCACTGACAATTCAATACTCTGCGGCAAATTTTTAACAATATTCCATTCTTTAAAATCCCACAGATAAGGCTTATCGTTATTTCCAGCAACAGCAATAACATGACCGGACTTTGGCTGCATTTCTTCAAGCACAGAATTAGCGCCTATATCACCGGCATGTATTGCTATATCACAAGTTTTTATTGCATCATTTATCTGCCCATCCAGTACTTCATGGGTGTCAGAGATAATTGCAATCTTCAGCAGTGAAGAAACCGTAAAATCAGTTTGATGGTTAAGAGCCATAAAGTTAAATTCCTAGCTTTACTTACTTTTTATTCAAATCCTGGCTTTGCTGAGGAGAAGCATTTTCCTGTTTCTTAAGCATATCATCACGCATCACCTCACCACCCATCACCGCTGGATCATAGCGGGGATCATTTAATTGTGCATATGCCATTTCTGCGTTATGACGTGTTTTCCAGATGTCTTTACGCTCTTCAGAACGCTTTGCAACAGCGTCGGCTTTCAGATCAATGGTTTTTTCACCGAACAATATCTGACGCAGGAAGCGATAACCAAACTGTAATAAGGCGACATCATCGTTTTCAATTTCATTGTAGGTTGCATTATCGACAATATAAAGCGATTTAAAATTAGAGCTGCTAATAAAACGCTTAAAACGATCCAGATCGTAAGTGGCCATAAAGAGAATTTGCAAACTTTCTGCTGAAGGCTTGCCCACAGAAGGACCCGCTGATTTTTTCTTAAGCATCAGACGAATCCAGTCCAGATTGTTGTCATCAAACTGTTCGACTCCCTGAGTCTTACGGTATTCACCCAGAGTAATTTCTTTGCTTTCAGGTAAAAAGTTTTCTTGCAGATGACCTTTACAATGCTCTTCTTCTATACGGAAGTAGTTTTGTTCATCGCTCGTGGCTTCAGTATGCTTTACACCCATTAAACCAAAAGGGTAATAACGGCAGGCAGTTGGACGATCATCGTAGACACTACAACCCTTTTCATTCATTAACAAACAATGTTTATCTTCATTGGTTTTAAGTTTAACACCAATGATACCATCGCTGTCCATTTCCCAGGGTACAGTATATTGCTTGAGAAATTCTTCCGATGTCATTCCCAGGCTTTGTTTTAAGCGAATTACATCATAAGGCGCAAGCATCACATCAGCCTGTTTACAGCAGGCATTAAAACAAGTGACTCCCGGATGGCAAGCAAATTTAATTCGATGTTCCTCGGTGAGAATTTCCGGGACGAATGAGCTTTCATAAGGAAGGTGTGAAGTGTTTGGTTCGCCCATAATGAATACCCGATTTGTTGAATCTTGAATTTTGGATGACAAATTTTACTATATTATTAATAACTTGTCAGTATGTCTTAATGGGGATGCCGACTGGAAATATCAAGAATATAGAGCTGCACAAAAAAAGCCCGGATAGCTTTCACTATCCGGGCTTCTATCATCACTTACCAGCCTGCCGGTAACAGCCAGGGAGAACAGGTCTCCCCGGCTGTCAATCAACTACACGTTCATATCAATTACATCAAAGGTATCATCATTAATGCAACGATATTAATGATTTTAATCATTGGGTTAATTGCAGGACCTGCAGTGTCTTTATAGGGGTCGCCTACAGTATCACCAGTAACCGCTGCTTTGTGGGCATCAGACCCTTTACCACCATGATGACCATCTTCAATGTATTTCTTGGCATTATCCCACGCACCACCACCGGTAGTCATAGAAATTGCAACAAAAAGACCGGTTACAATGGTACCAATCAAGACACCACCCAGGGCTTCTTTACCCAACACCAGGCCAACGAACAGAGGCACTGCAATGGGCAGCATGGAGGGTATAATCATTTCTTTAATCGCAGCCTTGGTCAATAAATCAACGGCCTTGGAGTAATCAGGTTTTTGGGTTCCATCCATAATACCCGGCATTTCCTTGAACTGGCGACGAACCTCCAGAACAACAGAACCTGCTGCACGTCCCACAGCTTCCATCGCCATTGCACCAAACAGAAAAGGTACCAGACCACCAATAAACAGACCAATCAGAACCATATGGTTTGATAAATCAAAGGTAGTTACACTACCACCATTGACAGCGCTCAGGTTGTGTGTGTAGTCAGCAAATAGTACCAGTGCTGCAAGACCAGCTGAACCAATCGCATAACCCTTAGTGACCGCTTTAGTGGTGTTACCAACGGCATCCAGAGGATCGGTAATATTGCGGATTTCTTCAGGCATATCAGCCATTTCAGCAATACCACCGGCATTATCGGTAATAGGACCATAAGCGTCCAGAGCTACAATAATACCCGTCATTGACAGCATAGAAGTTGCAGCAATCGCAATAGCATACAAACCACCCAGTTCAAAAGCACCCCAGATACTGGCACAAACAACCAGCACAGGTGCAGTAGTTGATTTCATGGAAATTCCCAGTCCGGCAATGACGTTGGTACCGTCACCCGTCACAGAAGCTTCGGCAATTCGTCTAACAGGTGCATACTCAGTTGAAGTGTAGTACTCAGTAATAATAACCATAGCTCCGGTCAAAGCCAGACCAATCAATGAGGCAAAATATAAATTAACCGTGGCTATGCTATTACCCTCAATCGTTACAACGTCACCCAGCATATACGTGGTTACCGGGTAAAATGCAATGCCTGAAATCACTGCAGCAACAATAAGGCCTTTATACAAAGCACCCATTACACTGCCGCCTTCATTCAGTTTTACAAACATAATACCGATAATAGAAGCAAAGATAGAAACACCACCCAGAACCAGAGGATACAGAACCGCATTTATGCCTGCAGCAGTCACTATTAATACCCCCAATAACATGGTTGCAATAATAGTCACCGCATACGTTTCAAACAGATCCGCTGCCATACCGGCGCAGTCACCGACATTATCACCTACATTATCAGCGATAACCGCCGGGTTGCGGGGATCATCTTCCGGGATTCCTGCTTCTACCTTACCAACGATGTCTGCACCGACGTCAGCACCTTTGGTAAAGATACCACCGCCCAGACGAGCAAAGATTGAGATTAATGAGCCACCGAAAGCCAGACCGACCAATGCGTGTACTGCGTCCTGAACTGATAAACCCATTGCGGTCAAAACAGCAAAATAACCAGCCACACCGATAAGAGCAAGACCAACCACCAGCATACCGGTAATCGCACCACCGCGGAAGGCTACCAGAAATGCTGCCCCCATACCATTGTGGGCTGCTTGAGCAGTACGGGAGTTGGAACGGACTGAAATATTCATTCCGATGTAACCCGCCGCGCCTGATAAGATGGCGCCAATGGCAAAGCCAATAGCCGTTGACCAGCCAATTTGCGAGAAACCAATTGCTAGAAAAACCACCACACCAACCATTGCAATGGTTTTGTATTGACGGTTCAGATAAGCTTGAGCACCTTGCTGAATTGCTTGCGCAATTTCCAGCATCGTGTCACTTCCAGGTGATTGAGACATGATCCACTTAATGGATATGATCCCGTAAATTACAGCAGCGATACCGGCTGCAAGTGCAAAAATTAGTTCAACAGACATTACGTCCCCCGTTGCTAAGTTTTAAAAATTGAATTCAGAATGAATTCGCGAAAATTATTTTTCCACTATGGCACAAAGCTATGTTCCATTGCTGAGTTAACATTGAGCTAAAATGGACATTCAGACTTCGTTAGTCTAATTCAAAGGCCCATTATGATACAATGATCGACATCAATAGGCACTAATATGCTTTAAAAAACTTGAATAATCTAACCCGTATACTAAGGGCAGCCTTAAAAAATAATTCACATTTCCAAGTTTCCACTTACTCATTCT
>CBDTVA010000013.1:0-17280 GCA_965363935.1 uncultured Gammaproteobacteria bacterium
CAGCTTTTAACGGTTATGGTGCCTCAGAGCATCAATGCCCTGCGTGAACAGGGTCGGATCTTTGGCGTCAACCTGAACGCTTATTATGACGTACTGGCCGATATTGACCGGCGCATCACCTCGCAAAGTAATCGTATCACCAGAGAGGTCGATGAAGATTTGTTTCTCGATGGTGTTTCCAATTCTGCGGTGCGTATCCGCTCCAGGATCAGTGAACTGGATTTCTGGCCGGATCTGAAAAACTTTGTCAATGCTTTTCAACAATGGCAGGAACAGGGCTTCATCACCTTGCCTGAGGAAAATTATACCAATAGCATGCGTCGTGCCATTGATATCATTGGCCGCTCAGCACTCAATGGCGGCGTCGCCAGCCTGCTGGAAATTGAGTTGCACCTGCGTGAAGGCAATAGCGATCTGATCATTCGTACTGACCGGCAGCTCAATGAATCTTCCAGTCACGGCATGGCCTATCTGATCCTGTGCAAATTCCTGCTGGCCTTTACCCGACTGCTGAGAAACAAGGCGGATGTCACTGTGCACTGGCCAATTGATGAGCTGGGGACTCTGCACCACGACAATATCAAAAAGATCTTTGATGCCTGTGGTAATAACAATATTCAAATACTGGGCGCTTTCCCCAACCCCGACTCCGAAGTACTGAGCCTGTTCAGCAACCGCTATATTATTAACAAGCAAAGCAAAAAATTACAGATCATCAAACCCAGACTGGATCCCATAGCAGAAAAACTCAGACAACGGCAAGCCGGGGAAAAGCCTTTAGCTCACAAGGAGCCATTAGCCCACAAAGAGCCTTTAGCCCACAAGGAGCCATTAGCCCCAAAGAAGGAGTCAGTATAAATGCTATCAAATACCGGACAAGTCATTGAGAGCCTTTTACGCGGTGAATTTATCTGCCGGACCAGCAATGAAGAAGGCTGGCGGCATCTTAAAAGTCCCGCTAACCGTGAACGGGTAGAGGAATATCTGGACAAACTCAACCGTACCGTCAGCGTTGTCGGCACGGGCCATGACAGTGAAGTGTTTTTCTGTGGCTATCTTCAGCTCGGTGATACAGAACGCAGAATCATCAGTCAGCAATTCCGGGATATTTGTAACGCTCTGACACCTCTGGTGGAGTGGCTGGTACTGGTTCAGGAAGCCAGTGCCCAGGATGCCCCCCTCACGGAGGGTAGTGCTGTGCGCCTCAATGAACTGCAAAGCATTATTGAAGACACTCCAGCCTTTCGGGAACAACTGGCTAAAATCAGTCATTACCGTTTTTTTGGCTCCACCAGCAGTACTGTAGACAGTCAGTTTAAGCAGGTCTTCAAACGGTTATGCGAACAGGGCTATCTGATCCGCCCCAATGCTGAAAAACAGATTTATATTGCCACAGGTAAACTGGACTATCTGTCTGAAGTGATGCACTTTATTGATGAAACCGAAGTTTTGAGGCTGGAAGATCAGGCTGAAAATACGGCTGTTCAGGGTAGCTTATTATGAGACCGGGACATAAAAGATGGCCATAAACAGCAACCTGCATGAAACAGGAGTACGTTTCCTGAAGCAATTGGCTCGTCATTCCGGGCTCATTATGGATGCCTACCTGCATGGCTCAATCGGTGATCAGGAAGTGGAGCAGTCCGTACTCGATAAATTGCTGAAAAACAGTATTCTCTATCGCCCGGAACCCGGCGCGGATCTACGCTTACGGCGTCTGGTCAGAGCGCTTCTGGAAGAGGCTCTGCGCGATGATCGCAATCGCCAGATCGATGCCAATATCGGTTCCATCCTGGCCACCCTGAAAACCCTGGCAGCTCACTACAAGGAAGCCCGGCATAATATGGATTATGCTTCTGCCGAGGCGCACCTGGCTGATCTGAGCGAACATATTTATGCTTTCAATGAAAGTTTACGGCACAGCATCCGAATCCTCTGGAGTCGTATCAACAATGAATTTGGCTATGTGGGTACCATCAACGCCAAAATCCGCGAAAATGAACTGGCCCAGTCTCAGGTCACTGAACTGCTAAACGGTCTGGAGATGATGAGTTTTGCAGAGCTGGCGGATATTGCCGGCGATATCCGCGAATTGCGCCGCCTGATGGTCACTACCCTGCAAAACACTCTGAGTGATTGTGCCCAGGAACTGGGGATAGTACAAGCCCGGCTGCTGGAACTGCTGGGCCGCTTTCGTGAGATCCGTGGTCGCACCCGCCTGCTTAAAGGCTGGCTATTGTATATGGATCAGCATCCTGACTATCAGGTGGGCAATCATGTTGCGCATAAGAATCTTCCGCAGATTTTTAATGTCGCGGATGCCATTCTGTCCCCGGCGGCCATAGATGTTCATAACCAGCTGCATGAAGCTGAACTCATGACCATAGTCGCCAGTCTTAAGTCCCAGAATCAACAGGATAAGAACAGACAGACTCTGCTGGAAGCTCCACCTCTACTGTTAGAGGAAGTGAGCGATTATGAGCTCCCGCCAAACCCGGTCAAAGAGTCTGTTAACGATTATTTCTGCTCTATCATTGACAGCGCTACACGCCAGTCTGCCCTGGAATATCATCAGCAGCACTCATTGGCCTGGGATCATGAAAGCTGGTTACATCAAGTCATTGGCGGATACCAGGGCTTGCCGGAAAAACACAAACAATTCTTTGAACTGGAACTGATTGGCCATAGCCATCCCGTCTACTCTGGTAATTTTATTATTGAGGATATAGAGTTATGGCTCGCCTAGGGCGAAGGCACAAAGAGCAGGTACACAGATTGCTTAGAGAACGCAAGACAGAGGTCAAACGCTCATCAGTCTGGGACGAAATCTACAGTCATTTTGAAGTGGGCAAACAGTCTGGCAGAAAGTTAAAGTTTACAGTACAGGAAAGAGCAGAGCTCAGGAATCTGGCAGGCAAAGAATGGGGCTTTGATCCTATGCAGGAGGTGCCTGATGGCAGCCGTACCGAAGTTGCCGCAAACTCATGCGATGACAAATTGGCTACTGAGCGTCCCAGTGATCAGTATCTGTTGATCAAATCAGCACAAGGACCCCTGCCCTGGGCAGGTGTTAAGCATTTAGCTCAGGGCCTTAGCCTGAGAATACCGATAGATAATCTGGATATCAAAAGTATAGATAAAATACTCATTATCGAAAATCAGGACAGTTTTGATCTATGGCATCGCTACCAGATACCGTATTCTCTGCAAAACGTCCTGACCCTGTACCGCGGCCATGATGCTCTGGCCACTGGCGTGAAAAACCTGCTAAAGCGTCTTTTGCCAACGACGTCAATCATGGTTTTCCCCGATCTTGATCCTGCCGGTCTGCAAATTGCCTGTACAATCCCGGGTGCGACTCACCTGCTGGTAACGGAGATAAGTTCTGAACTAGAAAGAATAAACAGTAAAGAAGATTATCTTAAGCAGCACCGTCAAATCAGTTATCTGGACAAGGCTGACCTGCAGTGCTGGCAAGGCATATGGGATACAATTAAGAACAGTCAGATCAGTATAAAGCAGCAGCATATGCTGACTTTTAAAGCACCACTATATGTTGTGAGTCGCCAGGAGTCTGTCGGGGAATAGTAGCCATGAAGGTTATAGTTCCTGTTTCTATGCCGTTATGTATGATTAGAGACATACGGCAGAGAAAGACATGGCATATAGAGGGGATTGTTATATAATAAAAGAAGATTTTTACAGAATTCAATCAGTACAGAAACAATAGAATTTAAGGAGCAGAAAATGAATGCTAAATTTTTATTACTGATGGCTTTATTTTTCACTTCCTGGGCCCAGGCGCATCCTAATCACATGAGTTTTGAAGATGTTCGCCATAATGGTCATCAGGTACAGAGCACGACAACCAAGTCAGATAATTCACGCATGGGCAACAGGGAAGAAAAATACGCTCATAATGACAGTGTCCCTTGTGTAGAGCAGCACAAAAAGGTGCCTTGCAAACGAAAATAATAAAGCAGGGTCATAATATATGACTGCTTTATTATTCTAATGCCTGAATGAAATCCGTTACCTGTTCCATAACAGGCGACAATTTTGGATAGTGACTGTGGATTTTAGGCCAGTCAACCTCCCGGGCGGCAACTTCCATGGCCAGTAGCCCAAAATGGCTGCTCTACAGCACCACAACATGCACCCTGAAAAACTTACAATCCCCGACAATAGCAGTCCGGCAATCCGGCTATCTTACAGGCCAACTTGCAGCCACCGTGGCCAAACAGGCCTTCCAGATGTTTTTTATTACATGAAGTTTGTGGATTGATTTGCCTGCCAAGCTTTTTAATAATTTCTCGTGGATCGGGAGCTATACCATATTCACTATAATAGTCCCGTAAAAAACTAATAATGAGCCAATGGCAATCTATCAGCTCCAGGCCATGCTCTTTTGCCAGTTCCAGGGCAAAATCTTTGTTCCATGCATTAAAATTAATCAGATAACCTTTGCTATTAAGTTCTAAATTGTTGCCTTGATTTAACATAGCCCATCCCCCCTTTTTCTCTGTTACTTATCCAGCTGTTCCGGGTTAACTTAATTCTGTATTGATAAACGTCCTGGTAATGGCATACTGTTTTTGTGCTTCGTTAGCAATGGCTTCACTGTCACTGTCACTGTCAATCATTTCACAATTATTGGCCATCCGGGTTTGCATGGCGCATTTCCAGGCCAGATTATGGTTATTCCCCAAATGCTCCACTGGAGTTAAACAGGCTTTGCTTGCTGTGGCGACAAAATGCGCTGCCTGCGCCGACCAGTTGGCGTCACCGCCACAAGCGGTGTAAGTCTTTACTGCCAGAGATTTAATACTATTATAGAGTTCATCAAGCTCAATGCTTGAAGGTATTTTTTTCCGAACCATGGTAACCACACGCGCTATCAGAGGATCCGGATTCAGATACGCAACACTGTCAATAAACTGCCCTGCCAGTGACCTTTGCTCAGCAATGGAGAGTCCTGACAGTGCCTGTTTGAACTGCTGATCATTTTCAATCATCATGGTCTATTCTCACTTGCATAGTTTCTGATTTATACATCCACTCAGGTAATTTTAACTTTTACCAGCTCCTCACCATCAGGGTCAGTCACATGTACTGCACAGGCGATGCAGGGATCGAAGCTGTGAATAGTGCGTAAAATTTCAAGCGGTTGTTTGGCATCATGCAATTGATGATTGTCCTGCAATGCTGCCTCATAGGCGCCCGCCTTACCTTGTGGATCACGGGGTCCCGCATTCCAGGTACTCGGTACCACAGCCTGATAATTGGCAATTTTTTGCTTTTCAATTACAATCCAGTGTCCCAGAGCCCCCCGGGGTGCTTCCATAAAACCCACGCCCTGTGCCTGTTCAGGCCAGCTGGAGGGTTCCCAAAGACTGTCATTAAAAGTTCTAGTATCACCCTGTTTAATATTAGTCATTAACTGATCAAACATTCCCTGCATGGCATCGACGATGATCTTGGTTTCCAGTGTTCTTGCTGCAGTGCGCCCCAATGTGGAATACAGTGCAGCAACAGGGAGTTGCAGTTTATTCAGGGTCATAGCCACCAGTTCACGGGTTTGTTCATGTCCATTGGCGTATAACATGAGTACCCTGGCCAGGGGTCCGACTTCCATAGGGAGCCCTTTCCAGCGTGGTGATTTGAGCCAGGAATAACTCTTGTCTATATCCAGATGTTTATACGGTGGTTTGGGACCACTGTAGTTGAGATCGGTTTCACCATCATAAGGGTGCAGTCCACTGTCCTTACCACTGCTATAGTCATACCAGGAATGACCGACATACTCCTGAATTTCTTCACTATTATTCAGGTCCAGTGGATGTACGGTTGACAGATCCCGATTAAGAATAATACCTGCCGGTAAAAAGAAGCTGCCGGGGTCATCCATAGAAGTGCTCGGTAAATCGCCATAGCAGAGAAAATTGCCCAGGCCTTCACCACGTGTGCCCCAGTCTTTATAAAACGAAGCAATAGCCAGAGTATCAGGGACATATACCTGATCCACAAAAGCCTGCATCTCATTAATGACGTTTTGCACCTGAGACAGTTTTTTGATATTTATGGCAGAATCCGAATTTAAATCAATCGCGGAGGCAACACCGCCCACCAGGAAGTTAGGATGCGGGTTTTTGCCGCCAAAAATGGTGTGCAGCTTAGCCACATCACGTTGCCAGCTTAAGGCTTCAAGGTAGTGGGAAACTGCCATCAGGTTAGCTTCCGGCGGCAGCTTATACGCCGGATGCCCCCAATAACCATTGGCAAATATACCTAACTGGCCCCCTTCAACAAAGGTTTTTAACTTTTTCTTCATATCGGCAAAATAACCGGGTGAAGATTTCGGCCAACTACTGATACTCTGTGCCAGTTCCGATGTAGCTTTAGGATCCGCATCCAGTGCTGACACCACATCGACCCAGTCCAGGGCATGCAGGTGATAAAAGTGCATAACATGATCGTGGACATATTGTGCCATGATCATCAGATTTCGGATTAATTGGGCATTAGGCGGGATGGCATAATCCAGTGCGTTTTCCACGGCACGTACCGAAGCAATACCATGGACCAGAGTACAAACGCCGCAAATACGCTGGGTAAATGCCCAGGCATCTCTGGGATCGCGACCTTTGAGGATCAACTCTATTCCTCTGACCATAGTGCCTGCGGAATAAGCCTGTGCAATTTTGTTACCATCCATTTGTGCTTCAATTCGCAGGTGACCCTCTATACGTGTAATGGGATCAACGACAACACGTTCACTCATGTTTTTACTCCCTTATTCTTTTACAGATATCTGGTCTTCAACTTTTTGCTCTTCAACTATTAGTTCTTCAACAAGGTGATCAGAAATTAACTCACTTAAACCAATAACAGGCAGATCCATATTGTTTTCTTCCAGTCCTTCTTCCAGCACCAGCCGACAATTAGCACAGGCAGTCACCATAAGCTCAACATTGATTTCTTCCAATTGAGCTTTTTTGCGCTTAAATGTTTTCAGACGCAATTCATCCGCTCTTTCATTGGCGCTCACACCGCCACCGCCGCCACAGCACCAGTTCATTTTTCCATGCTCGTTCATCTCAATTAAATCAGCTGCAACATGATTCAATAAAGCTATAGGCTGAGCTTCTACACCCCCTTTTCGAACTAGTTGACAGGGGTCATGGAAGGTCAGCCTCTTGTCCAGTTTAGCGGATGTTTTCAGTCTCCCGCTGCTTCGCAATTCATCCAGTAACTCTAATATGTGCACCACTTTAAAAGAATAAGGACGGCCAATAAGATTCGGGCCGTCCCAGCGAATGGCAGTATAAGCATGACCGCATTCCGGACTGATCACATATTTGACCTTTAATTTTTCCGCACCGTCAACAACCCGCTGCAGCAATTCACGGGCAATATCACTGCTGCCAATCTGGATACCGGAGTTGGTTGCTTCAAAGGCTTCTGAGGACACGGTCCAGCTGATTTTGCCCTGCTTAAATATTTTTGCCAGCGATTCAATGTATTCAGGAAAATTAATAATTTCCATGGATGACAGGAGCGCCATATAGTCAGCCCCCTCAACATCAACAGGGATAGTCAGGCCAGTGTCTGCCTCGATATGTTTGATCTGTGCCTGCAGGGCTTTCAGCCGGAGCCCCATAGGACTGCCGATTTTAACTGCCCGGGTACTGGCAGCAATCAAACCTTCCGGAGCATGATCGGATGCCACCATACCTTCACGTACTTTTCGGATCATGGCGGAAATATCATTACCCACAGGACAGACCATAGAACAACGACCGCATAAGGTACAAGCGTCATAAATCAAGGGTTCCCATTCCTCCAGCAGGTCATCAGTCACCGGTTTGGCAAGACCCAGGGCTTTTTTCAATTTACCAAATAAGGTATATTCACTTTCCCACACTCTGCGCAAAGGCTCGACTTTATTAATTGGCGTGTATTTTGGATCACCGGTTTCGGTATAAAACAGACAGGCTTCAGCACATAAGCCGCAATGCACACAACTGCTGAAAAATGCCGCCGTGGGCGCATCAATCTGCTCTTTCAGGGCATTGATGCCTTTTTCCACAGTTAAGGTAGCAGTCATGATTCAATCCCTTTACGTCCCATACTGGCTCCCGTATACCAGCGTGCTATAAACAGTGTAAGCGCATGCATTAATTTGGTGAATGGAAAGACCAGCAACAATACTTCAACGCTTAAAATATGTACACCAAGTGCCAGGGGATAAGGATTGATCATACGATGATAAGCGATATATCCTGTTACTAAAGGTAAAAAGGTGACCAGCCAGACCAGATAATCTTCATAGGTGCTTAAAAACTTCAATACCGGATGTGTCAGGCGATGTAGTAACATAGCAATCATTGCTACCATAGTGACCGCTGCGGCGGCATCAACCAGAGGATTAGCCAGTCCCGGCCATTTCAGACCCAGTGTGGCATTAATTAATTCAATATGAGGCACAAATAACAGCAAGCAGATAAAAAAACCGATATGCCAGATATAACCAACAATGACCACAAAAGGTGCTCGTTTAAATGTGCCTTTATCAGCAAAAAAGCGGCTAACAATGTTTTTTAACCCGGGCCCCCACTCAGTGCCCCGAGGCTCTGAATAATCAACTTTTCTGCCCAGCATAAAGATTTCCAGCAGGCGAATGAGTACGCCAATCAGAAAAATACTCACAGCGATATTGAAGGCATCACCCCTGGTCCAGATAAGGAAGTCATTTGCAGTACCAAACAGTTCCATTCTATTGTCCCCACACTAGTTTTTTTCTTTTGCTTTATTGATAGCGAAGTCATCCACTGAAACATTGCTGTGCTTTGCTAACGCAGATGATTTCGTTTTTTGATTGACAAAACCTGCTGCAGCGCCCAGTACTACCCCTGCGGCAACCGCATAGCCCGCTGCTTTTGCATAATCCCCATCTGGAATCGACAGGGCATTATAAAAACTGCCTGCATCCCAGAAATTGGGTTCTGAACAACCCAGGCAGCCATGTCCTGATTCAACCGGCCAACTGGTTTGCTGGTTCCATTTCAGTGTCGCGCAAGCGTTATAGGTCATTGGGCCTTTACAGCCCAGGCGATATAAACACCAGCCTTTTCTGGCTCCTTCATCATCAAAGGTTTCGGCAAACAGACCTTTATCGTAGAATGGCCGCCGGTAGCAGCGATCATGGATACTTTGACCATAGAAGACCTTGGGGCGTCCCAGATTATCCAGTTCCGGTATGCTGCCGAAGGTTAGAAAATGCGCCAAAACACCGCTAATAACCGTTGGTACGGGTGGACACCCGGGAATGTTAATGATTGGCTTATCCTTGACCAGAGAAGAAACAGAAACAGCACCGGTAGGATTAGGAGCAGCATGCGGCAAACCACCATAAGCGGCACAAGTACCAACCGCTATCACTGCAGCAGCGCCAGCCACCGTTTCTTTAAGCATATCGACATTACTGATCCCGGCAATAGTCGAATAACCGGGATCAGCCAGAGGAATAGAGCCGTCAGCCACCACCAGATAATTGCCATAATTGTCGTGCATGGCCTGTTCTCTGGCCTGCTCTGCAGCACTGCCGGAAGCGGCCTGTAAAGTATGATGATAGTCCAGAGAAATATGATCGAAAATCAGTCCTTCAACGGTAGGGCTGTGCGAACGGGTCAGGGATTCTGTACATCCGGTACATTCCTGAAAGGAAAGCCATATTACAGAAGGGCGTTTAGCGGATTCCAGGGCTGCGGCAACCACAGGCATCATGGCGGGAGGCAGGGCCATCAGTGAGGTTATGGCCGTGCAGTATTTCAGAAAACCGCGTCGGGTAACTCCCTGTTGCTGCAGCATTTCATAAAGCGTTTGTTTGTTCATCACACTGATCCTTTAGGTTAATACTGGTTCAGTTTCTACTCACTGTAATTTATTAATATTTTATATGCTTCCCGGATCTTTTTATTGACTTCGAGTGTTTAAATTTTTTACTCTAAAGACTCATTCTGCAATCGTTCAAGACTTACTCTGCAACCGTTCAAGATTCATTTTGCAATCGTTCAAGACTCAGTCTGCAGCCGTTCAAGACTGTTCCTGACATCTTCTTTTTGGGCAAAAATCATCTCTGGGAGATAGCTGATTTCAATGAGTTTACCAATCAGTTCTTCGTCCTGATTGTAGTGGCTGACAATCCAGACACCACTATAACGGGTTTCATAAAAGGTACTTTTACCCAGTGCATTCAGCTGCACACTGATCTCTCCCCTGCCAAGATATTGTTCTAGTTTTTCTTCTTCACCGGGTGACCAGGGCATGGCCCGAAAATCGATACAATGGCTTTTCTTCTGTTCAAGAAGCTGTTGCAGAGCAAATTTAATTTCCGCTAAGACACTGCTTAAATTGCCGCTTTCATAGTCGGGTTGTTCCACCTTGATTTTAATATCAGCTAATGTACCAGCCCCCATCACCATACTCCTGAGCACTCAGCCATAATACATCTGCTGCTGATGGTAAGTTGCACTGGTTTGAGCATTCTGAATATCGTTCTGACTGGTCTGTTGACTTAAAACTCCCCATTGCGCAAGTACTTGTTTCACCTCAATGGCAGCACAGGGTAAGGCATTTTGGACTGTCTGGCTAAGATTGCTGCCCCAGTCGATGCAATCAGGTTGCACACCAATCAGGGCACGTTTCTGCGGTAATTGTTCTGTCAATCTGCTCAT
Source organism: uncultured Gammaproteobacteria bacterium (assembly GCA_965363935.1). Lineage (GTDB taxonomy): Bacteria > Pseudomonadota > Gammaproteobacteria > GRL18 > GRL18 > CBDTVA01. Next base: position 10,737 of record CBDTVA010000013.1, read on the forward strand.
ATCAAACAGATCCTGCAAAGAGACCTCATGAACGCTTTTTCCCGGCTGGGAGAGAAAACTGTCCATGGCCTGAGCCTGAAGGCAATACACCGTGCCGGGTGACTGTTTTAAATTCACTGCATCCAGAATAATTAATTCCTGATCAGCTCTTATATTGGCGAGCAAATCGAAACTCAAAGTTCCGCCGTCAAGCAGTTCAATGCCAAAATGTGACTGCCATTTCGGGTGCAGGGATTCGAGATAGTGAAGCAGATGAATACCAAAACCTTCATCTCTTAATAAAGTATTACCTATACCGAGAATAACTGCCATAATACCCCCTCCTGGCTGATAGATTTATACAACCTCTGCTACTACGTTAGTTTTTTTAAGGAAATTAGCAAGTGATTTTTAAATCCATTTAAGGTTCTTCTGATCTGGATCAACAATTAAGTGATTATTAATTATTTATTTGGCCTATACTGGTATATGGAGTTATAAAAAGGAACGGTTATGTGTCTCGGGATCCCGATGAAAATACTTGCCATAGAACAGTTTATGGCTCGCTGTGAGGCCAAAGGAGTAGAACGTGATGTGAGTCTGTTCATGCTTCAGGATGAACCGGCCAAGGTGGGTGATTATGTTGTTGTGCATGTCGGCTATGCCATCCAGAAAATGACTGAACCAGAGGCATTAACGGCCTGGCAGATTTATGATGAAATGCTGGCCCTGGAACAACAGGCCCAGGAACAACAAACTCAGCAAGCGTCTCAAAACAGTGAACAGGACAATGCATGAGCTATCAGTCTGTCAAAGTATTATTGCCCAGGTGACTCAGATTGCGCAGCAAAATAATGCCCGTGCAGTGACCAGAGTCGTTGTCCGGATTGGTCCCCTCTCTGGTGTTGAAGCACACTTATTAGAACACGCTTTTCCCATTGCCAGTGCCGGGAGCATCGCTCAGGATGCGATTCTGGAAACGCAGTTATTAGCAATAAGAGTACGCTGTAATGTGTGTGCCAATGAGAATGAAGCGGCTGCCAATAAATTACTGTGCAGTGCCTGTGGTGCCTGGCAGACGACCTTGTTAAGCGGAGACGAAATGCTGCTGACATCAGTAGAATTGGAAAAAAAGGAACCAACTCATGTGTGATACCTGTGGTTGCAATGTAACCGAAGCTAACCGAAATCTCGTTGCAGCAGGCGGCAAGCATGCTAAAACGAACAGTGGCAATGAAGCCATTGAAGTGTTACAGAATTTACTGCATGAAAATAATCATCAGGCAGCTCATAACCGGCAACATTTTGATAAACATCAGGTTCTGGCCATTAACCTGATGTCCTCCCCCGGTTCTGGTAAAACGTCCTTACTGGAAGCAACCATTGATGCACTCAATGCTGATGAGCAGACTGATAAATTGTCAATTGCAGTGATTGAAGGCGATCTGGAAACTGAAAATGATGCCCGGCGGATACGCGATAAAAACATACCCGCCATCCAGATAACCACCGGCAGTGCCTGTCATCTGGATGCCTATATGATTCACGATGCCCTGCACGAATTTGCCCTGGAAGGGCTGGATATAGTATTTATTGAAAATGTTGGCAATCTGGTGTGCCCGGCCAGTTTTGATTTGGGACATCATCTGAATGTCACTTTGCTGTCCGTGACCGAAGGAGATGATAAACCGGCCAAATATCCTGTTATGTTCCGGGCTTCTGATTTAAACTTGCTGACCAAGGCTGACCTGCTTCCCGTACTGGATGATTTCAGTGTCAGCAAAGCGGAAGAAAACATTCGTAATCTGGCTAATCCGGCACCGGTTATGCAACTGTCAGCGCGAAAAAATCAGGCTATGGAGCAATGGCTTGACTGGCTGAGACATCAGCTAAAGCATTATCGCGAACATCTTGCTCAGGGTGAAACGTTTTTGCCTAAAGTTCAGCGAGAGGGACAGCAATTACATGCCGCCCATTCTAATTCATAAATAACCCGAACTTTACATAAGATATTTATGAAAGAAACAGTTGCTGCCAAATCCTGGCTGGCCAAAGTCAATGCTCTTATGCAGTCTGGGCAAGCTCAGCAAACGCTGGAGTCCAGATCTGTAAAAATCATGAATGTCTGTGGCGGTCATGAACGGTCAATCTCCCTGGCCGGTATTCGCAATGCTTTGCACCCGCAAATTGAATTGATACCCGGTCCTGGCTGTCCTGTCTGTATCTGTCCCGAGGAAGATATCTATCTGGCCATACAACTGGCATTACATGAAGAGGTGATCCTGGTTGCGTTCGGCGATATGCTGAGGGTGCCGGTCAATGTGGGCAAAAAAGCCATCAGAACCCTGCAGCAGGCAAAGGCATCGGGAGCCGATGTGCGCCCCATTGCCTCGCCACTGGAAGCACGGCAAATTGCCCTGGATAATCCCGGCAAGCAGGTGGTGTTTTTTGCCGCAGGATTTGAAACAACAACGGCTCCGGTTGCTGGATTAATTGCCCAGGGTATCCCGGATAATTTATTGTTCCTGCTTTCCGGACGCCTGACATGGCCGGCCGTTGCCATGCTGCTGGATTCCGGCTCACCCGGATTTGATGCCCTGGTTGCTCCCGGTCATGTGGCAACTGTCATGGGTGCCAGTGAATGGCGGTTTGTTATTGAACAACATCACCTGCCTGCAGCAGTAGCCGGATTCACCACGGAGAGTTTGCTGGCGGCTTTTTATTCGGTGATACGCCAGACACTGGAGCAGCGGCTGTTTCTGGATAATTGTTATCCACAACTGGTGACCGATAAAGGTAATTTATCTGCACAGGCACAGCTTGATAAAACCATGAATATTGTAGATGCAAACTGGCGCGGTATTGGTATTATCCCCGCATCCGGGTTTGAGTTAAAAACCGCATATAAGCAACATAATGCGCGCCTGATATTCCCGGCTTATGAGCAGCAGGCACGTGCACATATTGGTGAAATGCCACCCGGTTGCGATTGTGCCAATGTGGTATTGGGCAAGCACTACCCCAATCAATGCAAACTCTATGGCACTGCCTGTACTCCCAAAGAACCTATTGGTCCCTGCATGGTTTCGGATGAAGGTGCCTGCCGGATCTGGTGGGCTCATGGTGTGCGGAATGGTGTGCGGGATTAAGAGCTTAAAAATAAACATCACCGGGCAGGTTCAGGGTGTCGGATTCAGACCTTTTATTTATCGACTGGCAAAACAATTTAATCTGCGCGGCTGGGTAAAAAATCGTTCCGGTGAAGTCATGGTTCTGGTGCAGGGACAAGACCATCATCTCGAAGCATTTCAACAGTCCGTGTTACATCAGCATCCTCCTCTTGCTATCCCGGTGATAGAATCAGTCGAAGCAGTTAATGCTGCAGCACTGACAGAATTTATTATAAAAAAAAGCACCGCCAGCAAACACGCTCAGCGACATATCCCGGCTGATTTTTTCACCTGTAATGACTGTCTTAATGAAATAAAAAACCCTCAGCAAAGACGTTATCGTTATCCCTTTATCAATTGTACCCAATGTGGTCCCCGCTATACGATCATTGGTGATCTGCCTTATGATCGCCCGAATACCAGTATGGCTGATTTTCCTTTGTGCGATGCCTGCTATAAGGAATACAGTGATACCCTGGACAGGCGATTTCACGCTCAGCCACTGGCCTGCGCGCAATGCGGCCCGCAATTAAGCTTTCTTACAGCGACAACAAAGATAACCGGTAATGAAGTATCTCTTACAGCAGCAGTTAAAAGCCTTAAACAAGGTAAAATCCTGGCCGTAAAGGGCATCGGCGGGTATCATCTGATGTGCGATGCGACCAATGAGCAGGCCGTGCAACGCTTAAGAGAGCGAAAACATCGTCCCGATAAGCCTTTAGCGGTGATGTTTTCGGCCTCTGGTGAGAATGACCTGGAACAGCTTGAACACTATTGCACGGCCAGTGCAATCGAATCTGAGATAGTAGCTTCAGCACAAAGACCGATTGTGCTGGTACAGGCAAAAAAAGACCGGCTGGCAAAAGCCATTTACCCGGGCCTGGACGAAGTCGGTGCCATGCTGGCCTATAGCCCCCTGCATTATCTGATTCTCAAAGACCTTGCTTTACCCCTGGTTGCCACTTCCGGTAACCTCAGTGGCGAACCGGTACTGACGGACAACCAGCAGGCCGAAACCCGATTGCATAACATTGCTGATGCTTTTTTACAGCACAATCGCCCTATTTTACGCCCGGCCGATGACTCGGTGGTCAGGATTATTTCTCAACAACCCCGTTTGTTTCGCATTGGCCGGGGTATGGCACCGCTGGAAATCAATCTGCCGTATACAGTGGAAAAACCCTTACTGGCCGTAGGCGGGCAAATGAAAAATACTATTGCCCTTGCCTGGGAGAATCGTGTGGTTATTTCTCCCCATATTGGTGAACTGGACAGTAAACGCAGTATTGAGGTATTTAGCCGGGTGATTAACGATTTATGTCAGCTCTACCAGGTACAGCCTGAGCACATTATCTGTGATGCTCATCCCGGCTATTATTCCAGCCGTTATGCAAAAAAATTTGCCCACGAACACAATATAACCATGTCTAAAGTACAGCATCACAGGGCTCATGCGAGTATTTTATGTGGTGAATTTGATAAGGGCACAGCAAACAAACCCTGGCTGGTCTTTACCTGGGACGGCACCGGTCTGGGAGATGATCAAACTATCTGGGGCGGCGAAGGTTTTTATGGTCAGGCAGGTAATTGGCAAAGGCTATGCTCTATAAAACCCTTTTATTTACAGGGTGGGGACAGGGCAGCCAGAGAACCCTGGCGTTCCGCCTGCGCATTACTATGGGAAAAGGATCTCATCTACCAAAGTGAATCAGCACAGACTGATCGCGATTCACTGGCATTTAAAGCGTGGAAAAAAAGACTCAATAGCATAGCGTCAAGTTCCATGGGCAGGTTATTTGATGCCGCCAGTGCCCTATTGGGTATGGGTGAAACTTCATCCTTTGAGGGACAGGGACCTATGCTGCTGGAGGCCTGTTTGTCAGACAGTACCTGTCGGCAAGTGAATTCATCTCAGCTGACAGATAGCGCAGATAAATCTGCCCTGCCTCTTTATGATAATAAGGCACTGATTATTGCCGACTGGTCAGAGCTATTACCCATCCTGATGAATGACAATCATTCCAGGGTACAAAGAGCACTGTGTTTTCATCAGAAAATTGCTGAAACATTGATTGCTCAGGCAAAAAAAGTACGTTCGCTCAAAGGTGAGTTTTGCCTGGGCTTAAGCGGCGGTGTGTTTCAGAATAAATATCTGACTGAATACCTGTTAAAACGCCTGGAAGAAGAAAAATTTCAGGCTTTTTTACCCGAGAAAGTGCCCTATAATGATGCAGGCCTGGCCTTCGGACAAATTATTGAAGGAATTCATAATGAATGCAAATAAGGACAAATACATCTCTCTTGCCCATGGCAACGGGGGACGCTATATGCGCGAATTGATTGATGATCTGTTTGCCCGTTATCTCGCTAATCCACTGCTCAATACGCAAAACGATGCCGCGATATTATCACTTGAACAGACTGACATTGCTTTTACTACCGATGGCTTTACCGTCAATCCTCTGGAGTTTCCGGGCGGCACTATCGGCTCACTCGCGGTGCATGGCACAGTGAACGATCTGGCCGTTGCGGGGGCAACACCAAAGTATCTGAGTCTGAATGCCTTTATTGAAGAGGGTATGTCGTTTGCACAGCTGGAACGTATAGTGAAAAGCATGGCCGCTGCGGCTGCCGAGGCTGGCGTTGCCATTGTCACCGGCGACACCAAAGTGGTACCCCGGGGCGAAGGTGCCGGTGTTTTTTTTGCCACCAGCGGTATTGGTATAAAAGAAAACAATGTGCCGCTGGGTCTGCAGCACATCAAAACCGGCGACAAAATTCTGCTCAGCGGTACGGTCGGCGATCACGGTGCAGCGGTAATGCTGGCAAGGGAACAGTTTGGCTTAAAAGGTAATTTACAATCCGATGCCGCATCGGTATTAGCATTGACCCAAAGCATACTGGCCATAGACGGACTGCGCTTTATGCGTGACCCCACTCGCGGCGGGCTGGCCTCGGTGTGTAACGAAATTGCCCGCGCCACTAAAAAACAGGTGCATTTATATCAAAGCGAGATCCCTGTCCATGAACAGGTGGACAGTGTCTGCGAGATTCTGGGTTATGATCCGCTGTACCTGGCCTGTGAAGGTCGGGTGGTCGCCGTCATTGCCGAGCAGTATGCCGAACAGGCACTGCAATGCTGGCAGGTACAGAAAAATGGACAAAATGCCCGAATTATCGGTGAAATCAGGGCAGGAAATGCTCATGTGGTGTTGCAAACCGAGTTGGGTGGAGAACGTTTTCTGGAAGAACTTGAAGATGATCCTTTGCCAAGAATTTGTTAATTAGGGATTTGTTCGTCATAGTGGGTGCAAATTGTGCAGGTAAGAGCCGGTTAAAATATAGGTCATTGCCGTCAGACGCATTTGATTTTTGAGTGAATTCACATTTGAAGA